>JXSN01000656.1 GCA_001276605.1 Achromatium sp. WMS2 | reverse complement strand
CGTTATTCACCAAACCCTGAGTAGCCCGACCACTATATTCAGTATAAAAATCATAAATCGCATCCGCCGCCACATCCCCCAAATTCAGCGCATGAAACACATACCCCATTCCACTATAAAAGGCCACCACCCGCCGCGGCCCCTTCTCCCACAACTCCACCAACATCTCCCTGATTAGCTGCTGCTGAGTGGGATGTGAAATGCTACATTAAAGGGTGGATTTATGATGTTGTCAATGACAAACAACATAGGTTTGATGTGGGAATGAATCCGACTCCATTTGGAAATCTGGCGTGTAGTGAGGAGCCGCGGCAGCAGTCGCATACACGTTTGGGAATTAGGGAGTTGTTGGAGATTCAGACTTTGGTGAATTTGGTGTATGCGGCGGCGGGTAAGCAGTATGCTCCTATCATGGTTCCGAAACCGTTTGAGTTGCATTGGGGTGAATTTTAATACTGTAATTTCAGATATTATTTTTTCGCATTCGTAGATCAGTGTATGATCTTTAATATCAAAAATTTGAAGAACCGAATTTCCTTTATAACCACCACCTGCTGCTAACCAACGTGAATCAGGAGAAATATCCAAACCGATAAGATCCATATCGCGTTCAAAAAACTCCGCCAAAAGTCTTTCTATTCACATAGCCGGAAGATTGATACAATATATCGGTACTCTTTGAGTCGTCGCCCTGTGGAAACGCATATGTTTCTAAAACTCTTCCTTTTGTGGTATTGTCTCTAACCGTGGCAATCGTTTTCCCATCTGGTGACCAAACGTACTTGTAATCACCTA
>JXSN01000067.1 GCA_001276605.1 Achromatium sp. WMS2 | reverse complement strand
TGTGTGTATCTCACGTCGAATATTACGTAGATTATCACTAAGACCATTAAAATCTACGGTTACATTAGAATTAGTAGCATAGGTTGTAGCTAAAGTCCATAAGCGCTTTAAAAATCTATGAGCACCTTCTACTCCTTCATCTGACCACTCCAAGGAATGATTGGGTGGTGCGGTAAATATTATATACAAACGTACGGTATCAGCACCGTATTTCTCGATTAGATACTGAGGATCTACACCATTATTCTTGGATTTAGACATCTTCTCCATGCCACCAAGGTGTACTGGAGAACTATCAGACTTAAGTTTGGCTTCTACAACTTTTCCGTGTTCATCTTTGATGGTTTCCACATCCAAATGGTTATACCAATGCCTATGCCCGGTGTTATCAACCTGATAATAGGTTTCTGCCATTACCATACCTTGGGTTAACAGGTTGGTAAACGGTTCAGCGCATTCTACTAGGCCTTCATCACGTAATAATAGATTGAAAAATCTAGCATATAAAAGGTGCAAAATCGCGTGTTCAATACCACCTACATATTGGTCTACGGGCAACCAATAGTTGGCGCGGGCATCCAACATGGCAGTATTGCAATCTGGGGCGCAATAGCGGGCATAATACCAGCTGGATTCGACAAAGGTATCGAAAGTATCTGTTTCGCGGGTTAAATCATTGCCTAAGGAGTAAAATTCTGGCATATTACTCAAGGGATTACCATGGCCATCGATGGTAATATCTTCTGGTAATTGCACCGGAAACTCCGCAGCTGGATGTAAATTTCCGGCAGCATCACGCAATACTGGAATGGGACAACCCCAATAGCGTTGCCGGGATACTCCCCAATCCCGTAGCCGGTAGGTGACCTGTTTGCCACCTTTAGCCCTTTCATCCAAATAGGTGGCTATGGCATCAAAGGCGGCGGCTGAAGTGAGGCCGTCGAATATCCCAGAATTTTGCAAGATACCCGGTTCAGTGTAGGCAGCGGTATCTATGGAACATGGGCTGCTGTCGCTAGCAAAAATCACCTGTTGTTTAGGAATATTATATTTAGTAGCAAATTCCCAATCGCGTTGATCATGCGCTGGTACTGCCATAACCGCCCCGGTGCCATAGCTCATCAGTACGAAATTAGCCGCAAATATTGGTATTTTAGCACCAGAAATGGGATGGATGGCATTTAAACCTAAGGCAATTCCGCGCTTTTCCATGGTGGCAAGGGTAGCCTCCGAAGTTCCGCCATGGCGATATTCTTCAATAAATTCCTGTACTTTCTGGTTGGTAACCGCTGCTTGCTGAGTCAATGGGTGTTCCGCTGCTACAGCCAGGTAGGTAACCCCCATTAGGGTATCGGGACGCGTGGTAAAAACTTTTAATACACTATAATCACCTACTAATTCAAAATCTATCGCAACTCCTTCAGAACGCCCAATCCAGTTGCGCTGCATGGTACGTACCTGTTCCGGCCAACCTGTTAACTGGTCTAGACCATTCAACAACTCTTGAGCATAGCTAGTAATTCGAATAAACCATTGAGCAATCTCTTTTTTTTCTACTACAGCTCCGGACCGCCAACCTTTGCCATCGATCACTTGTTCATTGGCAAGTACGGTTTTGTCCATCGGATCCCAATTAACTACAGCTTGTTTGCGGTACGCCAAACCTTTTTCCATTAATCTTGTAAATAACCATTGTTCCCAACGATAATATTCTGGTTTACAAGTAGTTAGCTCGCGTTCCCAATCGTAACCAAAACCTAACCGTTTTAACTGGCCCTTCATATAGGCAATGTTTTCGTAGGTCCATTGGGCCGGCGGTAACCCGTGTTTAATAGCAGCGTTCTCAGCCGGCAATCCAAAGGCATCCCAGCCCATGGGTTGCAGCACGTTGCGGCCTAACATTTTTTGGTAACGACTGATCACGTCGCCAATGGTATAGTTACGCACATGTCCCATATGTAGGCGGCCCGATGGATAGGGAAACATGGATAAACAATAAAATTTTTCTTTATTGGGATCTTCAGTCGCCTTAAATGTTTGATTATCATCCCAATATTTTTGAGCCTCTAACTCAATTTGGCTGGGGTTGTATTCTGTATGCATAGGTCTGAATAGAATCCTGGTATGAATAATGCTTGGTGCTAAAGGTACAGGGTGTAGAACCAAGCTGTACTGTTAATAGTAGAAGCGATTTTGCGACAAATGTCAAGCATTACAATGCCAGACCTAACCATTCTAGATCCATAGGTATTACTAAGGATAAGCGAACCTTTAAGTACCCAGGTTAGGGTGTCAGGTGCCAGAGTGTAGTCTGGTAATCATTTTGAGTTAAATCGCTGGGTAGGTGTGTCAAATGACGCAATTTTTAAACCATGTTGTAATCAGATTTTGATGTAGAACAATAGACTAAAGTGTGGCGCATTTTTTGTATACAAGCTCAGGTACATTTTGTATCACGACCTTAACTATGGAGTCCAGAAATTTGAGCCGTTATTTCCTGATTTTATTTATTGTATTGTGCAATATAACTTGGGTTGGAGCCGAGGAGACGACCATCCTTGACGAGGTGGTCGTAACCGCCCCGCGTATGGAGGAAGCGCTTACGGTTACCAATAATCCCAAGGCTCCCCAGCAGCCAGTGCCGGCTAATGACGGTGCGGCCTTATTGAGAAATATTCCAGGTTTTTCAATGATTCGCAAAGGCGGTACTGATGGCGATCCAGTATTACGTGGTTTAGCCGGCTCGCGTTTAAATTTGCTTATAGATGGTGCTGAATTATTGGGTGGTTGTGGCATGCGTATGGATCCCCCCACCGCTTATGTGTTTCCAGAGGTTTACGACCGGGTTACCGTATTGAAAGGTCCGCAAACAGTACGTTACGGCAATGGTAACTTGGCTGGTGTGGTGTTGTTTGATCGTGATATTAACCAACTCAGACAACCGGGGATTCGTGGCAACGGTAGCCTTATGGTTGGATCCTGGGGCCGCGTCGATGGTGTAGTAAGTAGCAATATTGGTAGTGAACTCGGATTTTTGCAGGCCACAATTAGCCATGCTGAGGCTGATGATTATAGAGACGGTGATGGACGGCGAGTACATTCCAGTTATAATCGTGAAAGTGTCACGGGAGTAGTTGGGTGGACTCCAGATAACGATACCAAAATAACCCTGGATGCCATTGGGAGTCGCGCCAAAGCGGCATATGCAGATCGGGGTATGGATGGG
The DNA here is from genome assembly GCA_001276605.1 of Achromatium sp. WMS2. Classification (GTDB taxonomy): domain Bacteria; phylum Pseudomonadota; class Gammaproteobacteria; order Chromatiales; family Chromatiaceae; genus WMS2. Next base: position 6,913 of record JXSN01000067.1, on the reverse strand, counting down.
GCTAAATTTGATCGCCAAGGCATTGGCTTAAAGGCCGAACGCGAGAACGTCTCACCATTGATTAAAAAGGTTTCTGGACATGTCTATTATAACTATATTGATCATGTCATGGATAACTATTCGCAACGTACCTTGGCAGTAGGCAGCATGCCAATGGTGAGCAATCCAGATCGCGAAACTGAAGGTGCTAGGGTGTCGGCGGAATTGGGATTAAGCACAGCTACGTTATTGACCATTGGTTTCGATTGGCAAAGTAACAAGCATACCCTACGTAAAGGTGGCGTAAATTATGCTAGCTTACCGCGCATTAGGGATATGGAAACTTCCATGTGGGGTGCGTATGGAGAATTACGGTATGATTTGAGTTTTAGTTCACGTCTACTAGGTGGTTTACGCTACGATTACTGGTCTGCTAATCGTTACTCGTCTACCAATGGTGCTACGATGGCAAGTGATAATGCTGGCCTGATGGCGGGATTTCTCCGCTATGAACAAGATTTGCAAGAATTGCCGGTAACCATATATGTGGGGTTAGGGCATGCTGAGCGCCCCATGGATTATTGGGAAGCTTCCACTTATAACGGTTTAGTTGCTACCAGCAAAATAGATCCAGAGCGCAATACTCAGTTAGATTTGGGAGTACTTTGGGATACTGACACGCTAAGTGCTTCAGCATCCTTATTTTATTCCAAAATGAACGATTATATCCTTATTACACCAGGTGCCTCGACAGCTGTTAGAGTTAGAAATGTCGACGCTACCCGCTGGGGTGGGGAACTAGATGGCGCCTGGCGCTTTATGCCAGATTGGACACTGCGGGGTAGCCTGGCCTACACTTGGGGGCAAAATGATAGTATGGATGTTGCGTTGGCACAAACCCCACCTTTGGAAGCTAAACTGGGTTTAGACTATAAGACTGGACCTTGGACCGTGGCTGGCTTATTGCGCATGGTATCGGATCAAGATCGAGTACACGTTGGTTATGGCAATATTGTTGGTACTGATTTGGGTAAATCCTCAGGTTTTGCGACCTTAGCCCTAAATGCCTCGTACCGCCCTAGCAAGAATTGGTTAGTGAGTGTCGGGGTAGATAATATCTTCGACCAACCTTATGCCGAACATATAAGCCGTAATGGTGTTGATATTACCGGATTTGAGCAGACTACCAGGGTTAATGAACCAGGGCGGTTCATGTGGCTAAAGGTTACAGCAGAATACTAAGTATTTGATATTATTAATCATATGAAGTCGTAACAAGTGGGATGCTAGAAATTGTTATTAGCAAATTTCGAAATACTATATTAGGTTCTACAATCACTGATTATCTAGTGTAGTATTGGCGATTGGTAATTTTACAGTTTTAGCAGCCAAATGTTGGGCGGAACTCAGTAAACCACGTAACATATTGATCTCAATTCGATCTGGTTGTGCTCGATAGAATAACCTACGCAATCTTCGCATTAATTTGTGAGATTGCGCTGGATCAGCGTAATCTATAGCCTTTATGGTAGCAGTTAGGTGTTCAAACATCAGTTCCATCTCCTGTTGAGGCGCTGGAATTCGCGGTTTAGTGTCAATGGGGATATTTGTGCTCAAGTATGCCATGCGAATTTCATAGGCGAATATTTGGGCCGCTGCGGCTAGATTTAAAGAGCTAAATTCAGGGTCACTTGGAATATAGGCTACTGCGTGACAATAGTCCAATTCTTGATTGGATAACCCGGTGGCCTCGCGCCCCAATAATAAGGCTACTGGACCTTGGCTAGCTGCGGCTAGTAATTTAACAGCAGTTTGTTGCGGATTTAATTCTGGCCAAGCGACGCAGCGGCGGCGAGCGCTGCTGCCTATAACCAAGTGACAGTCATGGACAGCTTGTTCCACACTATCACATATGCTAGCGTTAGCTAGTAAATCGTCCGCACCGGAGGCTCTAACTGTGCATTCAGCACTAGGAAACTGCTTAGGATTAACTAGGGTTAGCTTGTTTAGGGCCATGGTCTTCATGGCCCTAGCCACAGCACCGATGTTCCCAGGATGCGAAGGTGCTACTAAAACCAATCGAATATTGTGCAGTGGCTGCTGCTGCGTTGATGATTCCATTTATTACGTAAATATTACCGGTAAATAGTTACATCACGCAAGAATGTTGGGATTAAAGTTTTGGAATTTACGCACAAAGATTCCTGGTTTTATCCCCGGTGGAACTTTGACCATTAAAAGAGTCGTATTTGATTTGCTAGCCGCAGTGCGAGCAGGTTCTAATACTTGGTAAAAACCTATCTCTTCCTTGCTGCTGTCGATAGTTCCGGTTACCAAAACATCCCCCGGTACTAGTGTTACACCATCACTATTATCCGCTAAGTCTATTTCTATTACATTGATTTTTTTATAGACATGGACTACATGGCCTAGTGGCGTGGTTAAATAACGCGCCAGTCCGAGCAACAAGGCTCTAATTATTTCGCCTGGCTCTTGTAAACCTACAGCGAGCCGAAACCAATATCCGGGAATATCCGCAATTCCAGCTTCTTTATCACCGGGATAGCGTATGGTGCTACCACAATAACGGCTAGTTCCACCCTGCATCAAGGTATGGCCGTCCCCGTAGGAAGTCGCAGCAATTATCGGATGAATGATAAATGGTAAATTTCTAGCAGCATTACTGTCCAGCGCTACATGAAAAAAAATCACCCCAGCTTTAGCACCATTGAGGAGTTTAGTAGCAAGTTGATGCGAAGGATGCGTGCTTAAGCTAGGGTGTAATACCCTACTAATGCATGGAACTTTGGATAATGTTTGGGCAATAATTTGAGCTGAATTGCAAATGCGCTCCATACGCAATGGCAAAGTTTCTAGGGCTTTAGATATTAACCAGCAATTAAAAGGTGATGCTATAGCACCATGTAGCTGTCTCCAGTCTTTAATCCGCTTGTGATATTTGGTAAAAACTGATTTATTTGGAATTATTACAGCTCCTAGTATTACATCCCCACGTCCGCTGATATATTTTGTTGCAGATTCTATAACTACATCGGCACCGTGTTCCAGTGGACGGTATAGTGCGGGACTAAGCCAAGTATTATCTACTACTATTGGAATATTCCGTTTCAGACGTTTAATTCCAGCAGCGATGGCTGGCAGATCTGCCATTCTTGACGAAGGATTATTTGCACTCTCCAAGTATATCATGCTCACGTTATCTGTGCTTGCTGCTGTGGTTATTACACGTTCGGTATCGCAGGCATCAACAGTAATTGTTTTAATTCCAGCTAGAGATTTTAGAGTTTCAAGACACTGTAAAACTTCATAATATACTTCATCACTACAAATTATGGTAGAGTTGGGCTGATGAAAACTACAAAAAACAGCAGAAATCGCAGCCATGCCACTGGCGAATACAGTAGCATGTTTACCACTGTGTAACAGGGCCAATTGTCGTTCCAACAAACTGAAGTTAGGGTGTGAAGCTCTGGTATAAACATGACGTTTAGCACAGTCATCAGTTTGAGGGAGATACCTATGAAAGTTGGTAGTTAAAGCAATTGCAGGATTTAACCCATAATAATGCTGCGGTTGAGTGCTAAATTCCGTCATAGCACTTTGTTGTGAAATAGTTAATGTATTAAGTTTGTGAAATTCCATAGTGCATAGCCTTCAGAATAGGATATCAGGTATAAATAGCCTTATTAATTATTTAAATCATGGATTTTATAACTGCTGCCTTGGTCGTCCCAGCTTGATCAGTAGTGCTTACTGCATAGTAGGCATTTTCCTGATTTAAAATAAGGAATTACATGATATCTAGTATTTTTTATTTCTACTATGACATAAATCAATAAAAAATTATATTTAGAAAAAAAGTATACCTTTTTACTAAACTAATTGCTAATATTGGCTTATGGATTTCGCAAGTCAGTTATCCTATAAAATATCAGGAATTAATCACCTTTTTTATCCCTGATAATTATATGCTTATGACTATTTATCGTGTCTGTGGCTGATTGAGTTTGTTGAAAAATAGTATATCTTATGCGAAATATACGGTTTTGAGTCAGATGATCTCAGTCAATGCCGCGACCAGAGAAGATAGTTATTTTTTTAGTGTTTAGGTATTAAAATCGTGTTGATAAAACAACTTTTAACTGCCGCAATTGGGGTTATGCGAACCAAGCTGAATACTAACCAGCTAATTGGTTCAAACAACATTAATATTAGCCGGTTTTTGGTCACAGAAAACCGCTATAATTCCTCATTGAACGGAGCAATAGCATGGATGTGCTAGGTATGTATCCGATTTTCTATGTACCCAATATAGGTAGCGCTTGGGTCATGGGGATCATCGGAGTAATTCATGTGGTTGCTTCCCATACTTCAGTTGGAGCGGCATTCCTCTTTGCGTTACTAGAAACCAAGGCTTATCAAGAGAATAAACCAGAATTATTGCAATTTATTAAGCGCTATGGTGTATTTCTTTTGGTGTTTTCATATATAATTGGTTCTATTACTGGACCTGGTATCTGGTACGCAATAACTGTGGCGAGTCCCCGTGGTGTTAGTGGTTTAATCCATAATTTTGTGTGGGTATGGGCTGCTGAATGGGTATTTTTTACGGTAGAAGTAATAGGTGTATACGCATTGGTGTATTTAATCGGAAAAATCGATGCGTTGTCTCATCTTAAGCTTACTTGGTCGTTTGCTTTGGCCTCCTGGGGTACTATGCTGTTAATTGTTGGCATATTATCATTTATGATGTGGCCAGGTTACGAATCTTGGTTTCAAACAGGATCTACCAACGATGCCTTTTACAATTTGAACTTCTTTGCCCATTTGGGATTACGCACTGGCTCGATGCTGGTAATAGCCTCTGTTGTGGGTTTAGTTGTAGCAAGTGGTCTCAAAGAGCAGGAACTGCGTATTAGTGTCGTACGCCTGTTAGCACCAATTGGCTTAGGTGCGGGCTTATTTACAGTCATGATGTTCCTGTATTATTTGCAAACCTTGCCCAGTAACGCTCACACCATGCTCCGGGTACATCTGTTACCAATGTATGAAAAGCAGATGATTGCGATTTTTATATTCACCAGCTTATACTTGATTTTTGCCTGGTTTTATCCGCTGCGGTTAGGCTCTGCTTTCGCTATCTTAATGTTGATGCTAGTCTCTATTTTGGGAGTATGGCCCGAAGAGCGGATGCGCGAATCGATGCGTAAGCCATTTGTAGTTGGACAATATATTTATGGTAATCAAGTAATCGCTCGTGATGTATTAGGAAAAGGCGTCAAAGGTGAGGTAGATGCAATTGCTAGCAAAGGTTTGTTGCAATTACATCCTTTCATTCCTGGACGTTTGAGACAGATCACTGCAAATAATAGGTTGGAAGTGGGGCAATTGTTGGCTAAGATTGCCTGTTCTAATTGTCATGCGCTGGAACCAGGGGCACCGTTGCGTAATATTCCGGATAAATTGCATCGGGCTACCGATGAGGATTTAATCGCGGCTTTTCTACAGGGTCCATTGAAACATGGTACCCAGCCTTATATGCCACGTATTGATTTACCAGAACCAGAAATTCGTGCTGTCGCCTATTATTTTGCTACGGTAAATTCGGGTAAGGATGTAGAGCAAATGATTAACCAGCAGCGGGCCAGTAGTGGCATAACCGCGGGAGAATAACCTATGGATATTGGATTAGCAATGCAGGCCATGCGGGATCCAGCTGGAGTACCAGCACATCCTGTATTATTTCAAATTTTAATGGTATTTACTTGGATATTTCATATTATCTTTGTAAATCTTACTCTTGGAGCTGCGGGGTTAGCTATTTACAGTTTTCAGCGGCGTCATAGCCATAACCATTGGGAACGCTTGTCTATTGCTACCACTAAGGTTGCTAAAGTTGGCGTTTCGTTACTGATCGTGCTTGGAGTAGCCCCGCTGTTGTTTACCCAGGTAATTTATGATCCTCAATGGTATGTATCCAATGTATTATCTGCGCGGTGGGCTATTGCCTTCATTTTTACCCTGATCATAGCCTACTGTGCGTGGTTTATCTTTTATTTTAATAATCACACCGGCGCTAAAAGCTTTATTGTAGGATATGCTGGAGTTGCTTTGGTGTTGTTTTGCCTTGATGGTTTGATTATGCATGTTTTATCCTATCAAGCTTTGTTACCAGAGCAATGGTTGGCGTGGTACGCGCCGAATGGGATTGTGGATAGCAGTGGCTCCACATTGCATGCCATACTGTGGCCACGCTATCTGTTTGTTATGAGCCTGTCAGTACCAGCCATAGGATTGTTTCTGTTGGCCTACGCTGAATATTTTTCGCAACGCGCTGATTATACCCCAGAATATTTAAATTTTACCAATAATTTAGGTCGAAGTCTGGCGTTTATTGGGTTTTCTATTGCATTGTTTCCATTGCTTATTTGGCAATTTATGCATCCAGCCGGGACTGGTTTGATTACTAACCCGATGGGGTGGTTGTTGGCAGTTAGCCTGATGGCTATGAGTATGTGGATTAGAAACATGCCACCTAAGGTACATGGCTATGTGCCTCTTCTAGGTGGTTTGGGAGTTTTGACCTTGTTGGCCATATGGCGGGAGATAGTGAGGATCCAATATCTTAAGCCATTTGGATATTCGATTGCAGATTATACTGTTAATCTAGACTTACCATCTACTTTATTGTTTTTCTCAACTTTATTGGGAGTAGGTGGTCTGGTTGGTGGGTTCTATTTAACCTTGCTGTATAGATCCGCACGTGTTCAGGGGCCATATACTGCCGAACCTGCGGTTAGTAAACTGGGCAATTGGGCAATAATTGTGTTAGCTATGTGGATTGCTACTTTTTTCACCTATGGTATTGTGATTTGGGTACGCAACAGTTTCTTGGTCTAGGTCTGAATTTTGG
>JXSN01000655.1 GCA_001276605.1 Achromatium sp. WMS2 | reverse complement strand
ATCTAAAGTTTATAGAATGTCATCTAAATTATCAGGTTGACGTGGATTTAAGTGATGGCGCAACCGTTCTGGTACATCGTCCATTGTTAAGGTGAACCTATTGCCGTTATCCGATTGATTTCGGACACGAGTTGCACGATGTTGATCCATTTCCGCATACAGACTTAACACATCCCCAGCATCACGCGAAGACTTAGTAGCAGGATACGTAGGACAAACCGCCTTAAAAACCGCGCAAAAAATTACCGATGCTATGGGTGGTATCTTATTTGTTGATGAAGCATATCGTCTTACTGAAGGTGGTGAAAATGACTTTGGTAAAGAAGCAGTTGAAACAATTATGGAGGCAATGGAAAACCACAAGGGTGAATTTGCAGTTATTATTGCTGGCTATCCACAACGAATTACAGATTTTTTGAAATCTAATCCAGGTTTACCACGTCGTTTTAGTGTCCAAAATACTCTGACTATTCCTGATTACGATCCACAAACTTTGCAATTGATTTTTGAACAACAAATTACTAAACAAAAACGTCAAGTAGATCAAACACTGCAAGAAAAGTTGCCTGACTTTTTTGCTAACTGGTATGCAGAACGTAACGAAGAAAGCTTTGGTAATGCTGGGGATGTGTTAAGTCTGTATGCGGAAATGGATCAACATCGTGCAACTCGTGTCCGAAATCAATCGGATAACGGCAATAGGTTCACCTTAACAATGGACGATGTACCAGAACGGTTGCGCCATCACTTAAATCCACGTCAACCTGATAATTTAGATGACATTCTATAAACTTTAGAT
>JXSN01000654.1 GCA_001276605.1 Achromatium sp. WMS2 | reverse complement strand
GGTGCTACTGCAACAACTGGTGCGGCCTCGACAACTGGAGGCTGTTTAGGACTTGTTGACATATAATATTCCTGTAGTACGGTAATTTTAATTTTTACTACAAATATGAATAGATTTATATTTCGTCTGGGAGCGCGGGCGTCTCGCCTGCTTATACTCCCAATTATTTTTGCGGGCGCGGATGGGGCGTTACTGCGAACTTTAACTGGCCATGAAAATGGTGTAAACTCGGTAGCCTTTAGCCCGGATGGCTTGAGTGTAGCCTCTGCTAGTAATGATAAAACCATCAAACTATGGCGGGTGGCGGATGGGATGTTACTGCGAACTTTAACTGGCCATACGAATTGGGTACTGTCTGTGGCCTGCAGCCCGGATGGCGCGAGTTTAGCCTCGGGTAGTTGGGATAACAGCATCAAACTATGGCGGGTGGCGGATGGGGCATTACTGCGGACCTTAACTGGTACAGATCGGGTAAATTCTGTAACCTTCAGCCCGGATGGCGCGAGTTTAGCCTCTGCTGGTGGGAATCCTTATGGTGGTGAAGGCGACAACAGCATCAAACTATGGCGAGTGGCGGATGGGACGTTACTGCGGACCTTAACTGGCCATGAAAATCTTGTAAACTCTGTAGCCTTCAGCCCGGATGGCACTAGTTTAGCCTCTGGTAGTAGGGATCACAGCATCAAATTATGGCGGGTGGCGGATGGGGCGTTACTGCGAACTTTAACTGGCCATGAAAATGGTGTAAACTCGGTAGCCTTTAGCCCGGATGGCTTGAGTGTAGCCTCTGCTAGTAATG
>JXSN01000653.1 GCA_001276605.1 Achromatium sp. WMS2 | reverse complement strand
TCATGGTTGTTTGTGCTTTATACTAGGCTGCCCGGGTTCAAAATTTTGCAATAGAGTTTGCAATGAGAATCAGGTGTCTTTATTATACGTGTTTATTATTTCCTTATACAATAATATGTTATTTGAAACCAATACTCTTCTGACTAATAAATCACTTTACCTTTCAATACAGCGCAAGCCCGCCGCTCCACTTGCGTAGAACCACAAGGAACACACACCAGGACCCTGGGACTAGGACGCAAAAACTTATTTTCGTGAACTTTGCCGATAAAATACTTCAGCATTTTAGCTGTAACTGTAAAATCCGCTATCACACCCTCCTTCAAAGGCCGAATAGCCGTGATATTCTTAGGCGTACGCCCAATCATCAGTTTAGCCTCAGTTCCAACGGCAACCACCGATCTGGCACTACCCCGGCCTGGGTCCTGACGGATTGCAACTACCGAAGGTTCATTTAACACAATCCCCTGACCACGAACATAAATTAGGGTATTAGCGGTGCCTAAATCAATGGATAGATCATTTGAGAATAATCCGCGTAATCGTCTAAATAACATCGGATTTTATTCCATATAAAGTAGTGAGCAGAAGCAATACCCGAAATAATGAGGAAGCGCCGGGCTTGCGCTGTATTGAAAGGTAAAGTGATTTATTAGTCAGAAGAGTATTGGTTTCAAATAACATATTATTGTATAAGGAAATAATAAACACGTATAATAAAGACACCTGATTCTCATTGCAAACTCTATTGCAAAATTTTGAACCCGGGCAGCCTAGTATAAAGCACAAACAACCATGA
>JXSN01000652.1 GCA_001276605.1 Achromatium sp. WMS2 | reverse complement strand
CTTAGTAACTATTACAATTATAGTTAATTTACCCAAGATTAAATTGTAGACTCCAAGCTGATCGGTTGCTTGCCAACTAAATCCCATAGAAGCGGCTAAAGCTTGTGGAAAAGCTGTGGTTACCGCGTACAATTGAAACCGTTCAGCTGCTGGTAAGTTATTATTATCATTGTTAGATAAAACTATTTTTCTTGAAGAAGTGGCTAAAATAAGCCCTACACAACAAGGCGGCCCCGTCAAAGTTATCCTCTCTGATCACAATTCACGCGTAACCTAACCCAACGGAGTGTAACGCTATGCCAAAAACTAAACCTCCCAAACCCATATTAAAACTAACGCCCCATCACCTTGGATGAAGTGTCACAGCAATGGAATCGACTACTGGGTACATATACCTTCAAGGAAATGTGGAATTCATATTCGAGGATTGGCATTGTTGTGCGGGGTTACTCATAGAGTAATTCAAAACGCTATACAAACAGTCAAAAAAGGCAAAGGAGAAGTGGCTCAAATAAGGGAGACCAACCTTTACAACTTATTAAAAAATAAGATTATTTTTCTTGAAGAAGTGGCTCAAATAAGCCCTAAACAACAAGGTGGACCCGTCAAAGTTATCCTCTCTGATCACAATTCACACGTAACCTAACCCAACGGAGTGTAATGCTATGCCAAAACCTAAACCTCCCAAACCCATATTAAAACTAGCACCCCCATCACCTTGGATGAAGTGTCACAGCAATGGAATCGACTACTGGGTACATATACCTTCAAGGAAATGTGGAATCCATATTCGAGGACTGG
>JXSN01000651.1 GCA_001276605.1 Achromatium sp. WMS2 | reverse complement strand
GGTGTCGCATCAGAACGCTATGACCGGAAACATTTGGCGCCTGCACATTTGCATTGCGGCACGACGCTTGAAGCAAGCGGTAAGTTGCAAGATACTATAACAAAATAAAATACCAACCTGCTAGCTGAGATTATTAGCTGGTTTTATGCCATACTAGACAAGACTTAGTCATACCAAACATGTTAACACTCTTGATACTAGCTACGCTCTGTATATCAGTCCTTGCCTTTAATTGTTTGCTGAGTTCTAGATGCAAATCCCTGAAAGGACGCTCGCCAGCTTGTGCCAAGGCAGCAGCATACTCCTTCGGGTACTTATAGGCCAAAGCGCTGATTACATTATAGGTGGTAAAATCCGTATCAAAGGATCCGATTACAGCGTCTAAGTGATCAAAAATAGCCATTAATTCTCCATTAAACTAAAATAAATACACGAAAAGTCCCAAAACACATTGGAATCGTTAGGCAACTGGGTTAATCTATCCGCCACTACTTACCACAATTTAACAACACAGCTAGTATCGCTAGACTTAAGGACCAATAGCTGTCATGAGTCTTTATCACCAGCTTGGTTGCTTACAAAAGTGATAAAGCCATCTCATCTATTTCTTACAATTCTACCATGTTTGGTATGACTAAGTCTTGTCTAGTATGGCATAAAACCAGCTAATAATCTCAGCTAGCAGGTTGGTATTTTATTTTGTTATAGTATCTTGCAACTTACCGCTTGCTTCAAGCGTCGTGCCGCAATGCAAATGTGCAGGCGCCAAATGTTTCCGGTCATAGCGTTCTGATGCGACACC
>JXSN01000650.1 GCA_001276605.1 Achromatium sp. WMS2 | reverse complement strand
GCATACAGGCGAAATTGGTCCTCGGCCACAAGTTGTTTGGGATTCAGTTGTTTGCGGTAATTTACGTAATGGCCAATTAATTCCTTTAGGGTCCAATCATCTAGGGTTTCACGCATGGATTTATAAGTGATAAGGGAATGTGCGCCTAGATTGTCGAAACCATCGGGCAAGGGTTCAGTTAGGATTCCTGGTTTTTTACGGATAATTACTATATCTAAAAATTGTTTATGGTTGGAAAGTTCCTTCTCCAATTCCACTTCAAATGGGGTATTTAGTAATAAATCTTTGAGTAACAGCCCCAGGATGCGGTGCCAATGGGTCATAGCAATATGTTATATGTTCTGGTTAATTCGAAATAGTTCCATGTTGGGCACGTTATTTTGTGCCCAATCTGCCTGTTCCAGTTATTCTGATAGCGGTGCCGTATTTGTTGATTATTGCTTCTTATGTGCTGCTAATAATTCCTGGAGCCTAATTAATTCTTGTGCGTCAAGATTGCGTATAATATCTTCAGAATGCATGCCCTCTAGCCGCTCCTCTGGTTTGAGCCTTTTTAGCAAGTCAGCTGGCCTTAATCCCTCTAATCGCTCCTCTGGTTTGAGCCTTTTTAGCAAGTCAGCAGGCCTTAATCCCTCTAATCGCTCCTCTGGTTTAAGACTTTTTAGCAGATCGGCTGGCCTTAGACCCTTTAGTCTGTCCTCTGGTGGCAATAAATGCACATGGCTTCTTAAGTAGTCGCGTTCAAAATCATCCAAGGTGTAAGGCATGGCTAAACCCTCCAGATTGTAATGCTCAAATATTTG
>JXSN01000649.1 GCA_001276605.1 Achromatium sp. WMS2 | reverse complement strand
CGTCAACAAGATTCTGATCGTTGATAGCGCAGCTAAAATTGACGCTGCCGTCCTTGGGAGTACTAGTCAACACCACAATGGTATACACAGCTTTAGTAAACCAGTAAGCGTCATAACTGCGTACTTGTTCTATCATGCTAGTGAGGTGGTAATAAAGAAACCGTTCAAAAAAATCTGGTTCTCTAACGCCGTCAGTTTGGCGGCACGTTCATTAATGTCGAAAAATCCGGGTTGGCGTTGTGATAACATGGAAATTCTCTTATTGAAATTTGATTGAGTATACTATATAAATCAAGTGGCGTTGTTGCAAGTATTTTTTTTAGAGGTGCCATTAAGCCGGTGTCGAGGCGGAAACCTGGCACCAGGCCACCAGACTCACAATAAAAATAGGTAAATTTATGATCGAAGTTTTTCCACTTAAATATGGCCCAATCTTCAAAAAAGTATTCAGCCATCCGCATATCTTTCAGCAATTTGCCTCAGATATTCTGGATTTATCTGTCAATATTGAACGGGTAGAAACTGAATACCAATATCCGGAACCTGTGGGCTTTGTGCGTAGCCGTTACGATCTATTTGCGGAAGATACCACACAGCGTATTGTTATTGAAATTCAACAGGTTAAAGAACCAGATTTTTTTGAACGGTTTCTTTATTACCACCTCACTAGCATGATAGAACAAGTACGCAGTTATGACGCTTACTGGTTTACTAAAGCTGTGTATACCATTGTGGTGTTGACTAGTACTCCCAAGGACGGCAGCGTCAATTTTAGCTGCGCTATCAACGATCAGAATCTTGTTGACG
>JXSN01000648.1 GCA_001276605.1 Achromatium sp. WMS2 | reverse complement strand
TGCGCCACCACCTGCTGCAACGCCTGCGCCATCGGATTTTGCGTCGCAAACTTATAATTTGCAAACAAGGCCTCAAACACCGGCTGCGTAATCAAATGCTGCGCTAACATCTCCACAATTTCCCCATCCCTAATCCCCGCATTCAGATTTTTCCGCAATCCGTTGGCAAACTCCGCAAACGCCGCCTGCGCCGCCCCCTGCTGCGGATTTGCTAACAACTTGTTAATAGTATCAATATGCCGCTTAGCAATATTGGCAACATCCTCAGCCCACTCATCCCAATGCCGCCGATTACCGCACTTTTGCACAATCTTAGCATAAATCCCCCGCTCCACCTCCCCCACCTCAAATGCAAACTCCTCCACTTTACCCTCAACAGCCGCCACATTGTGCGCCGCCTGCCCCAAATTAAAGGTATTACGCCCACCACCAGTTTTACTCCTCTTAGCCCCCTTGTTAGAGCCAGTAATGTGCGCCGCACCCGCCGCCGGCTTCAGCGGCACCTGCTCCGTAACAGCAATTACTTCCATTTTACTAGGTATTTGTTTCACCAACTCTAACTTATTGATCATAGCATCAAATCCATCATCATGCGCCCGTAAAGCCTGCAACACCTGCCACACCACCCCATAAACTTTATTATCATCCAACGCCTCATGGGGCTGCCTATCCTCAGGAATAACCACCGGCAAAATCACATACCCACGCTCTTTGCCCGGCGCCTTCCGCATCACTCGCCCCACCGATTGTACCACATCCACCTGCGAATTACGCGGAGTTAAAAACAATACCGCATCCAACGCCGGCAC
>JXSN01000647.1 GCA_001276605.1 Achromatium sp. WMS2 | reverse complement strand
TGCTATTGATAATCCAACATATTACACTGAAGTGGTATTTTGTGGTTATGGAGAACCAACTTTGCGACTTAAGGTATTATTGGAAGTGGCAAAATTTATCAAGCAACACGGTGGACAAGTGCGGGTAAACACCGATGGTTTAGCTGATTTAGTCCACAAAGGTAAAGCCCTACCAGCCCTCGGTCAGTGGGTCGATGCCCTATCGGTATCCCTTAATGCCCAAACTGAGGATATTTACAACCGGCACTGCTGCCCCCAATTACCTGGTGCATACCAAGCTGTATTGAAGTTTTTAGCACAGGCTCCCAAGTTTATCCCTAGCATCACAGCCACGGCTATATCCGGATTACCAGGGGTAGATATTCAAGCTTGTCAGCAACTTGCTACTAGCTTAGGCGTTAAATTCAGACAGCGGACACTGGATGTTGTCGGATAATTTTGATTATCCTAAGTATGAATTATTAACCTATCGTGGGTCATGATGGAGAAACTAGTGCTTACAACATTTGTTGCCGTGCTCATGGGATCAGATTCTGATTTGCCGACAATGCAAGCCGCACGGGATATACTAGATACCTTACAAATACCTAGTGAGTGGAAAATTACCTCGGCGCATCGTACTCCAGACGCAACGAGGGCTGGTAGGGCTTTACCTTTGTGGACTAAATCAGCTAAACCATCGGTGTTTACCCGCACTTGTCCACCGTGTTGCTTGATAAATTTTGCCACTTCCAATAATACCTTAAGTCGCAAAGTTGGTTCTCCATAACCACAAAATACCACTTCAGTGTAATATGTTGGATTATCAATAGCA
>JXSN01000646.1 GCA_001276605.1 Achromatium sp. WMS2 | reverse complement strand
TTTACCAATTTGCCGACTAGGTCCGAATTAAATTTGGCGACAAAATCCTCTAGATTGAGATCAATATCTTCCACACTACTGCTAAGTTTGGCTGCAAAATAATATCTTAGGGCCTCAGATTGTAGATATTTGAGATAGGTTGCTGCTTTGATAAAGGTACCTTTGGATTTGGACATTTAAGGCCAGTACTGCCAGCTATTGCAGCTAAATCTGAGGCGTTCCTACAAATTCCAGGCTTAACTTGGGATAGCCTACACAAACCATTGTTAAATCATACCATAGATCCGTTTCAACCACTGATAACTCGCATTGATCCAAAGGTGATCGATAAGATATTAGATGAATCTAAAGAAGACTTAAAAGCTCAAGACCATGCCAAAGTGGTTAATGATCAAGCAACTTCAGTGAATACTGATCCCGCAGCAGGGGGCATAAATACCAAAACCCCTGTAATTTCTACCGAGCAACAGTCTTCTATCGAACCTGTAGCGCCACCAGTAGAAGTTTCCGATTTTGCGAAACTAGATCTTAGAATAGCCCGCATCATAAGTGCCAGCAGCGTGGATAAGTCTGATAAGTTACTGGAATTAACTGTAGATCTTGGTTTTGAACAACGGCGTATTTTTGCCGGGATTAAAACCGCCTACAATCCTAGTGATTTAGTAGGTAGACTTACCGTAGTAGTGGCAAATCTTCCACCGCGGAAGATGCGCTTTGGTACCTCTGAAGGTATGGTGTTGGCCGCCGGTCCTGGTGGTAAAGATCTATTTTTACTTAGTCCCGACTCCGGTGCCATTCCAGGAATGCGCATTAATT
>JXSN01000066.1 GCA_001276605.1 Achromatium sp. WMS2 | reverse complement strand
ATCTGTTGAGTTATTGTTAATTTTCGCCCTGGTAACTGAGCTTGAATCTCCATATTCAGTGCATCAATATGTGTTTCAATGAATGGTAATGGGGCGATAAAAAACACGGGAATTTCTCCTGTTTTCGAGCTAACTTATTCTAGCATATTCTGTCAAATTTTAAAAACTGGATTATCGAGTTAAACCTTCAAATCGCCCTCCATATTTTATCCTCCTTAAAAATTAAGCCATATGTTACACTAAAGTTATATTAGTGGAATAGGTGCATATGGGTAAACGCAACTGGGGTAGACTTGAGCCAGCACTATGGCCTTTGTGTCACGCTCAAAAATTGAGGGCATATACAAGGTCATATGCCTCAAATACCATATGTTTCATATTCTTGAACTTGGAGTTTATGTTATTGTTAACGATCGATTGGGTTGGTTGCCCATGGTTAAATTCACATTTAAAATATAGGTTTTACGAATGAAGGTATTAGTTACTGGTAGTGCCGGTTTTATTGGTTCAGCCGTAGCCCTGCGCTTGCTGGCTCGTGGGGATGAAGTTATTGGTGTTGATAATGTTAATGACTACTATGATATCAATTTGAAGCTAGCACGCTTGGCAAGAACCCAAGATTTTGCTAATTATCATGATATACGCATTGGAATTGATGATTCAGAAGCTTTATCCGCAATATTTGCTAAATATCAACCACAGCGGGTAATAAATTTAGCAGCTCAGGCCGGAGTGCGCTACTCTATAACTAATCCTATGGCATATGTCCAGAGCAATTTAGTAGGTTTTGCCAATATATTGGAAAATTGTCGTAATTATAATGTAGAACATTTGGTATATGCATCTAGCAGCTCAGTGTACGGGGCTAATACCAATGTGCCATTTTCGGTACAGCATAATGTAGATCACCCCATCAGTCTGTATGCTGCTAGTAAAAAGGCTAACGAGCTTATGTCTCACACCTATAGCCATCTCTATCGGTTGCCTACTACTGGCTTAAGGTTTTTTACCGTATATGGGCCATGGGGGCGTCCGGATATGTCTCCAATTAAATTTACCCAAGCTATCTTGGCTGGTACACCAATAGATGTTTTTAACTACGGTCACCATCGGCGTGATTTTACTTACATTGACGATATAGTAGAGGGAGTAATACGGGTTTTAGATCAAATTCCAACTGGTAATACGGCCTGGGATGGTGCTAATCCCGATCCCGCCTCCAGTTTAGCGCCATATAGGCTGTACAATATCGGGAATGGAAAACCAGTAGAACTAATGCGCTTTATAGAACTTTTGGAGGAATATTTAGGACGTAAAGCAAATATGCGGATGTTGCCTTTACAGCCAGGAGACGTCCCAGATACAGAGGCCGATGTTACCTCATTGATTGCAGCTACTGGTTACCAGCCTAATACTTGTATTGAAACTGGATTGAAGAATTTTGTTAATTGGTATCAAGAATATTTTTCAGTATAATGCTATAAACTAATTTATCCATGCCCAAATAAGGGTATGGATAAGACATATTTTTGATTATCAATAGCCATAAATTTTAGCATATTATCTTGATAGTAATGGAAAATCCTTTATTAAACTATACTGGTTTGCCAGTATTTACTAGCATCCAACCGCAGCATGTAATACCGGCAATCGATCGTGTTTTGGAAACGAATAGAACTGAAGTTGCCGAGTTACTGGAGCGGGTATCAACCCCAACCTGGGATAATTTTGTGGAGCCGATCGATATTTTGGACAATCGGCTCCGCCGTACCTGGTCACCAGTAGGCCATCTCAATGCTGTAGCCAACAGTCCGGAATGGCGCGAGGTTTACAACGCATGTTTGCCTAAATTAAGTGCTTATAGCACTGAAATGGGTCAAAATCGGGATCTATTTCTAGCCTATCAAAAAATTGCAAATGATAATGCGATTTTAAATGCGGCACAACGCAAGGCATTAGAGAATGCGCTGCGGGATTTTCACTTATCTGGTATCGATTTGGCGCCGGACCGTCAAGCTCGGTATAAGGAAATTAATCAGCGCTTATCTCAACTTTCCAGCACGTTTAGTGAGCAGGTGCTAGATGCTACGCAAGGGTGGTCTAAGAGCATAACTGATGGTGATGAATTACGAGGTTTACCCGCATCAGCTATGGATTTATTGCAAAAAAATGCTCAGGATAAAAACCTGCCGGGCTGGTTGTTAACTTTGGATTTTCCAGCATACTTGCCAATTATAACTTATGCCAAGGAACGCAAGCTACGCCAAGAAATTTATACTGCCTATGTTACTAGGGCTTCGGACCAGGGACCTAATGCTGGAAAGTGGGATAATGGACCACTGATAGAGGAAATTTTAGCACTACGCCATGAACAAGCTCAGTTGTTAGGCTTTGCTAACTTTGCCGAGTTGTCATTAGCCACAAAAATGGCGCCTAATACCGATCGGGTCTTAGAATTTCTAAACGATTTGGCGAGTAAATCCAAGCCCCAAGCTCAACATGAATTAAACGAGTTAACAGCGTTTGCCCGCTCTAAAGATGGTTTAGAACACATGGAAGCATGGGATTTTGCCTATTATTCGGAGCAACTACAGCAGGCACGTTATGCCATCAGTCAAGAGGAATTAAGGCCGTATTTTCCAGCACCTAAGGTAATTGCTGGCTTATTTGCCGTTGCGGAACGTCTGTTTGCTATCCATATTCGGCAATTAGATGGCATCGAAACTTGGCATCCAGATGTTACCTGTTACGCCATAGAGTCCGAAGCGGGGGAATTATACGGATATTTTTACTTAGATCTTTATGCCCGTGCGCAAAAACGCAGTGGGGCGTGGATGGATGGCTGTATAGATCGTATGGTTTATCAAGGACAGCTGCAAATTCCAGCAACTTATTTAGTATGCAATTTTACTCCGCCAGTGCGCGAACGTCCATCGTTGCTCACGCATGATGAGGTTCAAACTTTGTTTCATGAGTTTGGCCACGGCATACACCATTTGCTGACTAAGGTCGATTATCTAACGATCTCAGGTACTAATGGTGTGGCTTGGGATGCGGTGGAATTGCCTAGTCAATTCCTAGAAAATTGGTGCTGGGAGCGGGAATCATTGGATTTATTGGCTAGTCATTGGCAGACTGGAGCGCCTTTACCTCAAGATTTGTACGCAAAGATGCAGCAGGCCAAAAATTTTCAATCTGCCTTAAAAATGATACGGCAACTGGAATTTGGATTATTTGATTTTCAGCTACATTTGGAATACGACCCAGCTCAAGGCGCCAGGGTTTTAGAGACTTTGGATGCAGTACGGCGCAAAATATCAGTATTATTTCCACCAGAATTTAATCGCTTACCACATAGTTTTTCCCATATTTTTGCAGGTGGTTACGCTGCTGGCTATTACAGTTACAAGTGGGCTGAGGTTCTTTCAGCCGATGCCTTTGCCGCCTTTGAGGAACATGGATTATTCGATCCAGCAAGTGGTCAGGCTTTTCGGCAACATATTTTAGAGCGTGGTGGTTCAGCCGATGCTAATGAGCTTTTCGTGGCATTTAGAGGGCGCGAGCCATCCATAGAGCCGTTGTTACGTCATAATGGTATTATGTCCACCTAAATTACAGTTAGATTAGCAAAAATGTACTTTAGATTAAGGTTATTGCCAATCCAAACTAGTTTGAAATAGTAATTGCCAAGATATAGTGTTTATTTATGCTTAACCAACTATAGTGGTAAGAATTGTGATTGGTGTTTTTGAATGGATTGTGGTGAATTTTTAATGCGTGGGCGTTAAAATGCGAGGCACTATCATGCAAAATATGTATTTATCCATGATTCTAGATGCATACCGATCTAGGTTACGCGTTGTTTTGGCTGTATGGAGAAAGATACATTCATGATCACCGTAATTTACCCTGGGACCTTTGATCCGATAACTAACGGTCATACCGATATAATCTACCGCGCTACGTTACTATTTCCAAAGGTGGTAGTGGCAGTAGCCTCTAATCCTGGGAAAGCGCCTGCATTTACCTTAGAGCGACGAGTGGAACTTGCTCAGGCGGTCTTAGAGCACCTGGCGCCGGTTGAGGTGGTACCGTTTTCGGAGCTATTAATTAAATTTGCTCGCTCCATCCATGCTACGGTAATTTTACGTGGTCTGCGGGCGGTGTCTGATTTTGATTATGAATTTCAACTTGCTGGGATGAATAGGCGGTTGGCACCAGAACTGGAAACTGTTTTTTTATCACCAGCAGAACAATATACCTTTTTATCTTCACGTTTAGTAAGGGAAGTATCAGCGCTTGGCGGGGATGTTTCTGATTTTGTGCATCCTTTGGTAAAAGCTGCCCTGAATGAACGTTTTCTCAAGACAACAAAATAAATGTCTCAAACAAAGGTTGATGCGGATTCTTGGATTCTACTGTATTTTGCAATGGTTTGGTTAACTGGAGCCGGTATTTTATACAGCAATAATGGATATCACACTGGATTTTTAACCTTAAACCAGCTAGGTCATGTTGTTCCATCTCAAATATGGCAGGTTGTAACATTTTTGGGGGATGAAAATCTTCTCCTGTCCTTGGCATTGCTAACTTTTAGACGTCACCCAGCCTATGCTAAGGCACTGTTTTGGGCCGTCTTATGTGGATTTTTGCTAACTAGATCCATGAAGGAAGGATTTAATACCATGCGGCCGCCGTTGGTATTAGCGGCAGACAGCTTTCATTTAGTCGGTAGTATCCATAAGCACCACAGCTTCCCATCTGGGCATACGCAATTGATTTTTACCGTGATGGGAAGCCTATATTTATACACTAATTGGCGCCTAATTAAATTTTTAGCTTTGATTTTAGCCGTATTAGTTGGATTTAGTCGTATAGCAGTTGGAGTGCACTGGCCAATTGATGTCTGCGTGGGCGCAAGCGTCGGTTTAGTGGCAGCTTGGAGTGGATTTTGGCTGGCTAAACATTACCCTTTGCAACCTATACCTGGATATTATTTGCTGATTGGTTTGCTACTAATGAATTTTCCCATCCAATTGGTTATTGGTTACGATTCAGGATTAGAAATTCCCAATTTAATTGGCCCCGCGATTGGCTGGTTGGTATTGGCTAAATTATTTTGGGATTTTTGTGCAACAACCGAAGTAGTGTAGTCGTAAAAAATTGCTTTAATCCCAGAGCTAAGGGTTTGGCAGTTACCAGTATTAAAGTCAGTTTTAGTTATTATTCAAAATGTAAGGAGTATATGTGACTATCAAAAATGCTTTTTATGCTCAATCTGGTGGTGTAACTGCGGTTATCAATGCCTCAGCCTGCGGAGTAATTGAAGCTGCTAGGCGCCATCCTGAACGCATTGCCAATGTCTATGCCGGTCGCAACGGCATCATAGGTGCGTTAACTGAAGACCTTATCGATACTAATCAAGAATCTAATGCGGATATTGCAGCTTTACGTACTACCCCTTCCGGTGCCTTTGGTTCCTGTCGCTATAAACTCAAGGGGCTAGATGCTAATAAACGAGAATACGAACGCCTCATAGAAGTATTTAAAGCGC
Organism: Achromatium sp. WMS2; assembly: GCA_001276605.1. GTDB lineage: Bacteria > Pseudomonadota > Gammaproteobacteria > Chromatiales > Chromatiaceae > WMS2. The sequence continues at coordinate 4,778 of JXSN01000066.1, read as the reverse complement.
ATAATATCGGCTACTTTTTCTATAATGGCGGTGGTGACTCAGCGGATACTTGTTTTAAAGTATCGCAACTTTCGGAAACAATGGGTTACCCGGTCCAGGCCATTCACGTACCAAAAACTGTGGATAATGATCTGCCAATTACTGATAATTGCCCAGGATTTGGCAGTGTAGCTAAATACATAGCCACTTCTACCTTGGAGGCATCCTTCGATGTGCGTTCCATGGCCAAAACCTCTACCAAAATTTTTGTAATCGAGGTTATGGGACGTCACGCGGGTTGGATTGCAGCAGCTGGGGCATTGGTTGCCGATCAGGGTATTCCGGTAGTAACCCTATTTCCAGAAATAGAATTTAATCAAGAGACCTTTTTGGCCGCAGTTAAAACCAAGGTTGAACAGTATGGATATTGTTCCATCGTGGTTTCCGAAGGTTGTCATTGGCCGGATGGGAAATTCTTGGCTGAACAAGGCACTAAGGATGCATTTGGCCATGCTCAACTAGGTGGTGCAGCTCCAGTGGTGGCCAATATGGTTAAGCAAGCTTTGGGGTACAAGTTTCATTGGGCAGTAGCTGATTATTTGCAACGGGCAGCCCGTCATCTAGCCTCGAAAACCGATGTAGATCAGGCCTATGCCTTAGGCCAAAAAGCTGTAGAGTTGGCATTAGCTGGTCATAATTCGGTTATGCCGACAGTGGTCCGTAAGTCCTCAAGCCCTTATATCTGGGAAATCGACTTTGCACCTTTGTCCAAGGTGGCAAATGTGGAAAAATTTATGCCCCGCGATTTTATTAGTGCCGATGGCTATGGTATCACCGCCCCTTGTCGTGAGTATTTGTATCCCCTAATGCAGGGTGAGGATTACCCTCCATTTGATAATGGCTTGCCTAGGTATATAACACTTAAAAATAGTGCGGTTGAGCGCAAATTAGCAGAATTTAAACTGTAGGACCGTACCGTTGTCATAATTTATGCTCTCGTGGCTTGAATTTAGGTACCCAAGATTAGAATGCTGTGGCCGCTTGCCCTGGCCAACATGACTTGTTTAGAGCAATATATAATTTTTGAATATAAGCAAACTATTGACGATCCAGCGCAATAGTTTTAAGATTTAGAATCATCTTTGGTAGCGATGCCAAGGGTGGGGTTGTTTGTTGTTATAACCATGGTAACCTTGAATTTATGTGCATTAATCCAATTATCGAGTTAATAGTTGGCTAGTCCCAATTTTAGGTTGCTCAAACTGAGATCGAAGTATGCTTGAAAACTTGCCAATATGGTTTTGGCTGGCTCCAATCGGTGCTGTCACGACGCTAGTCGTTGCCATAACTTTTTACCTCAGCGTAATCAAGAAGCCTGAGGGTACGCCATTAATGATAGAAATTTCCCAGGCCGTAAGGGTTGGGGCCATGGCCTATCTAGGGCGCCAATATCGAGTAATTGCTATTGTATTTTTAGGACTATTTGTGGTTTTCCTCGTAATGGCCCTAGCTGGAATGCAAAATATTATCGTTCCCTTTACCTTCCTAGTCGGTGGTTTATTTTCCGGTATCACTGGTTATTTTGGGATGCGCACTGCTACCTCAGCTAATGCCCGTACGGCTCAGGCTGCAAGTCAAAGTTTAAACGATGGCCTACTGGTGGCATTCAGGGCCGGGGCCGTAATGGGCTTGTCGGTAGTAGGTTTGGCTTTGCTAAACATCGTACTGCTATTTTTGGGATTAGTAATATTTGTTCCTGAATCTTTCTGGCATGGTGATGCTATTACCCAGATTACCTCTATCATTCTAGCTAGTTCCGTGGGAGCCAGCACCATGGCCCTATTTGCACGCGTTGGTGGTGGTATTTACACTAAGGCTGCTGATGTGGGAGCAGACTTAGTAGGTAAAGTTGAGGCGAACATTCCAGAAGATGATCCACGTAACCCAGCCGTTATCGCTGATAATGTGGGAGATAACGTAGGTGATGTAGCTGGCATGGGTGCCGATTTGTATGAATCCTACGCTGGTGCTATCGCCGCTGCTATGGCCCTTGGAGTATCTGCGGTGGCTGCTAAGGGCTTGGGTATGCAACTGCAATATCTGGTTTTACCCCTAGCCATTGCAGGTATGGGCGCTATTCTATCAGTAGTGGGAATGTTTTTTGTCAAAACCGAAGAAGGTGCCTCCATGGGGCAAATTATTCGGGCTTTGGATACCGGGATTCAAATTGCTGCGGCCGGGGTTGCGGTGCTTGCACTACCATTGATTTGGTTAATGGGCATACCTAACTTTTTCGGTCTATGGTTAACCATCGTCATCGGTTTAGCCGTGGGAATTATCATCGGTTGGGCAACAGAAATGTTTACCTCGGGGGACCATAAACCAACGCAGACTATTGTGGCGCAAGGCGAAACTGGTCCGGCTACCGTTATCATCCAAGGTTTAGCTGTAGGTATGGAATCCACTATGATCCCAGTCATCACTGTGGGCTTAGGACTGCTATTAAGCTACGTGGTAGCAGGTGGTTTAAATCAACCTTTAATGGGATTGTATGGTATTAGCCTAGCAGCTGTCGGTATGTTATCCACTCTAGGTATAACCCTAGCTACTGATGCCTATGGTCCAATCGCGGATAATGCGGGCGGTAATGCTGAAATGGCTGGTTTACCACCTGAAGTGCGGCAACGTACGGATGAGTTGGATGCCGTAGGTAACACCACCGCCGCTATTGGTAAGGGTTTTGCCATCGGAAGCGCCGCACTAACCGCCATGGCCCTACTAGCGGCCTATGTGGATCAAATTCGGTTTAGTATGCACCACCTCTTAAATCAAAAAGTCGTGGAATTGGGTGGTGAACAAGTTGCTTTGGCTACGGCCACTATTGCCAATTTATCCGAATACTTTGATTTAACCTTATTTAATCCATCCTTAATTGCCGGATTGTTCGTAGGTGCCATGACTGTGTTCTATTTTTCCGCCCTAACCATGAGTGCGGTTGGTAGAGCAGCCGGTGCCATGGTGCAAGAGGTACGGCGTCAATTTAAAGAAATGCCTGGTATTATGGAAGGCACTACCAAGCCTGACTATGCGCGCTGTGTTGAAATTTCCACTGCTGGTGCCCAACAGGAAATGATAGTACCTTCTCTGTTGGCAATTTCCATTCCAGTTATCATGGGCTTACTCTTCGGTGCTGCTGGTGTCATTGGCCTACTTGCGGGTGCCCTATCTACTGGTTTTGTAATGGCTGTTATGATGGCTAACGCCGGTGGAGCTTGGGATAATGCCAAGAAATTGGTAGAGAAGAGCGGTAAAAAAGGTACACCTTTGCACAAAGCCGTAGTAGTAGGCGACACCGTCGGTGATCCATTTAAGGATACCAGTGGTCCTTCGCTTAACATATTGATCAAACTAATGAGTATGGTATCGGTGATCTTCGCCGCCCTGACGGCTAGCGTTGGTACACACGGGCTACTAGGGCAATTTTTTAGCCTGCTGTTTTAGTATCAAAGTTTAATCCAGCGGATCTACTGAAGTTGTATGTAGATCCGCGCTTAGCGATCTGCCATATACAACGGAAACAGGATGTTCTCTTCTGTTTCTATCCGCTGAGTTAAAATAGACCCAACCTGAAGTAAATCTTCTAAAAAATTAGGGTCAATATCCCCATTAGTACCGATGGTCGCGTATTTATCCAAGAACGCCAGCACATTGCGGCCAATCATATCCATTTCACGCCGCATTTCCCGAATTGCTATATAATTGCTCTCATCTTCCAGATAAGAACGTTCAAGGTAAATGTAAAGACGAACATTCTCAACTAGTATATGATCTTGCAATAGGTTCCGAAACTGTTCTAACTTTTGCGCAAGCTCTGAATACTTACGATCTTTGCAAGCGAACTTAATTTCGCGAAATATTTCTAATAATATATAGTGTTCAGTCTTAAGTTGTACTAAGAGATTGGGATCGTGGGTTATAGCGGTACCAGGCGCTGTTTTAGTTTTTAGGGTTAGCTCTACATCTTGTTGTGGTTTAGTATTTTTTTTAATCCAATTTAGCATAATCACCTCAAAATTGATCGATAACCGACAAGAGTGGCATGCGGATAATGGTACAATAACACGGCTAGATTTGGCAAATGGTATTAGCGATATCATTGTATTATGCCACTTAATGTTGTATTGAGTATAGACAAATTATTGTGAGTAACTATTTTGGGTTAAAAAATCAATTATTTTCTTTAAAATTAAAAACATACTATAAGTTATTTATGTGTCTGTGGATAAGCTACGTAGTAAGATAGCCAGCGCGTAACGTCTCCTTCAATTAACAGTAAGTCCGGTAATCGTACCATTGTCTGTTTGCTAATAGCCGCTTACAATAAGATGAAGTAGATTGCCATGCCAATGCATTAGAATGGCTTAGCTATATACAAAATATAAATTATTTAGTAAAATCAAATATGCTAAAATGATCATCCTGGTGATCAGGGTTACCAGCCTTGAGAACCTTTCAACGCGGAACCCGCTTGATTATTTTGAGGAGATCGTTATGCCCAAAGGGCAAAATTTACAAGACCCTTTTTTAAATGCTTTGCGTCGAGAGCGCGTCCCCGTTTCCATTTTTTTAGTAAACGGAATAAAATTGCAAGGCCAGATTGAGTCCTTCGATCAATTTGTGATTTTACTTAAAAGTAACGTAAGCCAGATGATATACAAACATGCAATTTCCACTGTGGTACCAGCAAGGAGTATTAAAATATCGACTTCTGGAGAAGAGCTAGCTGATTCAATTGATAC
>JXSN01000645.1 GCA_001276605.1 Achromatium sp. WMS2 | reverse complement strand
ATCATGTCTAATTCCGAACTTTTAAACCCCTTCAATCCCCCATTACCAACTACTCCAGGAATGCGCTTGCTCTGGGGTGGATTACACGAAGCTGCATCCAGCCTAGCTATAGCCAATGCTGCCTTGAATTACCAAGGTTTAAGTTTAGTTATCGCACCTGATGTACACACAGCGACACGTTTAGAACGTGAATTGAGGTTTTTTTTAGCAGCTTCCGATCTAGAAGTACTGCAATTCCCAGATTGGGAAACTTTAGCCTATGATACTTTTTCACCACTACCAGAACTTGTATCCCAACGCTTATTGACCTTATACCGTTTAGCCGCCATACAGCACGGGGTATTAATTGTTGCTGTTGCTACCCTATTACAACGCTTATTACCGAAAAAATACCTTTATTCCAACACGTTACAACTGAAGGTTGGTGAAATAATTAATCCTCTCGCCCTGTATTCGCGTTTGGAGCAAGCCGGATATCGTAAAGTATTTCAAGTATTGACGCATGGTGAATACGCAGTTAGGGGATCCCTGATAGATCTGTTTCCCATGGGCAGTGCCGAGCCATTACGTATAGATTTGCTGGATGATCAAATAGATAGCATGCGTATCTTTGACACTGAAACTCAAAAATCTCTGAAACGTGTCGCTGTGTGTACATCAGGTGCGATAACTAAACTTAAACCTTGGTAATTCAAGGCAGCATTGGCTATAGCTAGGCTGGATGCAGCTTCGTGTAATCCACCCCAGAGCAAGCGCATTCCTGGAGTAGTTGGTAATGGGGGATTGAAGGGGTTTAAAAGTTCGGAATTAGACATGAT
>JXSN01000644.1 GCA_001276605.1 Achromatium sp. WMS2 | reverse complement strand
ATAGGCGCTAGAAGATTACATACAGTGTTAGAAAGGCTCCTAGAAACTCTATCGTTCAGCGCTTCGGAGCATGCTGGTACCAAAGTTATCATAGATGCCGGTTATGTGGATAAGCAATTGTCTGATTTGGCTGCTAATGAAGACCTAAGTCGTTATATTTTGTAATTATAAATTTTATACAGCGCTTTATGGACTTGCTTTTGGTGTATTTCATCTAAAACTCAATTAGTTGTTGTTGCAGTCAACAATATATAGCCAGATTGCGCTATAAATATGTACCAAACTGATCAAACGGATCAAACGTGAAGTTTGTTACTCCGGTGCTAATAATTAAATACCACTTAATCGATATCAGCCATATGCCCCTAATTTATAGCTTAGGGTGAATCAATCAGGCCAACTCAAACGCTATGGATATTTGGTATAGTTGTTCCTAAGTTTTCTAGGTCTTATTTTGCTTGCATCTATAAGTCTTACCGTAATGTCAGTCAGAACTTAGGCCATGCCGTACAAAAAATTAGGAAATACCTAAAAACAACATTTCCATCAGAAAACGATGGAAAAAATCAATTTCACTATTGTAGATCAATAGCAATATTTGTCAAGCTCAAAAGCAAAGTTTTAGCCAATAAAGCACTGTATAAAATTTATAATTACAAAATATAACGACTTAGGTCTTCATTAGCAGCCAAATCAGACAATTGCTTATCCACATAACCGGCATCTATGATAACTTTGGTACCAGCATGCTCCGAAGCGCTGAACGATAGAGTTTCTAGGAGCCTTTCTAACACTGTATGTAATCTTCTAGCGCCTAT
>JXSN01000643.1 GCA_001276605.1 Achromatium sp. WMS2 | reverse complement strand
GTAATCTGTTGCGATAGTTTTTCAGGAAACCTGGTGCTGATAGCATACAGGCGAAATTGGTCCTCGGCCACAAGTTGTTTGGGATTCAGTTGTTTGCGGTAATTTACGTAATGGCCAATTAATTCCTTTAGGGTCCAATCATCTAGGGTTTCACGCATGGATTTATAAGTGATAAGGGAATGCGCTCCTAGATTGTCGAAACCATCGGGCAAGGGTTCAGTTAGGATTCCTGGTTTTTTACGGATAATTACTATATCTAAAAATTGTTTATGGTTGGAAAGTTCCTTCTCCAATTCCACTTCAAATGGGGTATTTAGTAATAAATCTTTGAGTAACAGCCCCAGGATGCGGTGCCAATGGGTCATAGTAATATGTTATTATGTTCTGGTTAATTCGAGATAGTTCCATGTTAGGCACGTTACTTTGTGCCCAATCTGCCTGTTCCAGTTATTCTGATAGCGGTGCCGTATTTGTTGATTATTGCTTCTTATGTGATGCTAATAATTCTTGGAGTCTACTTAATTCTTGTGCATCAAGATTGCGTATAATATCTTCAGAATGCATGCCTTTTAACCGGTCCGCCGGCTCTAGGCCTTCTAACCGTTCCTCTGGTTTGAGCCTTTTTAGCAAGTCAGCTGGCCTTAATCCCTCTAATCGCTCCTCTGGTTTAAGACTTTTTAGCAGATCGGCTGGCCTTAGACCCTTTAGTCTGTCCTCTGGTGGCAATAAATGCACATGGCTTCTTAAGTAGTCGCGTTCAAAATCATCCAAGGTGTAAGGCATGGCTAAACCCTCCAGATTGTAATGCTCAAATATTTG
>JXSN01000642.1 GCA_001276605.1 Achromatium sp. WMS2 | reverse complement strand
GTGGGGGATGGAAGTACGGGGCAGCAGCAATTGGATACGGGGGTGTTGGCGATTAATAGTGGGCGGATTATGGAGCAAAATAAGCAAGCAATTCAGGTGATTATTGGCAATCCACCGTATTCTGCGGGGCAAAATAATGCGAATGATAATAATCAGAACACTGCGTATCCGGCATTAGACCAGCGGATTATGGATACTTATGTGGCTAGGTCCAGTGCTACGAATAAGAATGCGTTGTATGATAGTTATATTCGGGCTATGCGCTGGGCATCGGATCGGATTGGCGAGCGGGGGATTATCGGGTTCGTGACTAATGCAGGATTTGTGGATTCTAATTCAGCTAATGGCTTGCGGCTGTGTTTGGCACAGGAGTTTTCTAGTATTTATATTTTACATTTGCGAGGGAATCAACGTACTGCTGGTGAGTTGTCGCGACAAGAAGGTGGTAAAATCTTTGGTAGTGGCAGTCGGGCTCCAATTGCCATTTCTCTTTTGGTGAAAAATCCAGCGGCTCCAGCACCCGGCCAGATCTATATTTATGATATTGGGGATAATCTAACGCGGGAGGAAAAATTAGCCAAATTAGTAGCTTGGGAACATTTAGCAGGAATCGATTGGCAACGGATTCAACCCGATAGCTATGGGGATTGGCTGCAGCAACGAGATCAAGGCTTTGAGCGGTTTATGCCCTTGGGGGCTAAAAAGCAGCTGACAGCGCAACCAATATTTGCGAATTATTCGATGGGAGTTAATACAGCACGCGATGCCTGGTGTTATAATGCGGATAAAGTAGCAGTTGCCGCCAATATGCAGCGCATGCT
>JXSN01000641.1 GCA_001276605.1 Achromatium sp. WMS2 | reverse complement strand
AGCCCGGTAGGGTACGCATCGCGTACCTCTTCAAGCTACGCGTTGCCTTCGACAGGCTCAGGCAACGCCCGCCGGTCCCTGAGCTTGTCGAAGGGCCGAAGGGCCATAGCCAGGTAGCCAGGGATGGTGACACATCCATTGATGGTAGGACCTCACCCCCGGCCCTTCTCCATTGATGGAGAGGAGGGCAGGGGGGTGAGTACCATCCATGGCTTCTGGATTCCGGCAATCCCTGCCGGAATGACGGATGGGGGATGTCGGATTAATGAATCTAGCTTACAACATGAAGCGTTTGGTTCAATTGAAGATGACTAGGGTGCGTGCCAGCTTCGCAGCAGCCCGGCATAGGGTAATTGCGCCTGCTAGTGCATAAAATGGGATTAAATTGCCACGAAAACAGCTTTATACCGCAGTTTAAACCTTCATTTTGATCAATAAGACCTAATAAACATTATAAAAAGCCTTTTTGGGTTTGGAATCGAAAAAGTTTATTTTTGGGGGATATTTTTAGAGGTCCCCATAAGACTATAACCTATTTAGTCAAATTAAGCACATTTTATAACAAGCGCCCGCTAGACCATTCGGAAAATTCTGATGCCAACCGCGCTCAAAATATTCGCTTCCACTGTTGCTAATTGCATCTATGGTCTATACTTGGGTGTATTTTGAGCTAACTAAAGGTACCCAACCCATGGCCACTCAGGAACCTCCTCAAGCTGACCCTTGGTTACACAAGAAAGTAGACAAGATTGACTACTTCGTCCATCGTCCCACGCGCCAATCCGGCATTCATATCCGCGGCCTGGCAGCGCTTTGCGGAGT
>JXSN01000640.1 GCA_001276605.1 Achromatium sp. WMS2 | reverse complement strand
ATAGAACCATACACCCAGATCGGAGCTGGGGCTTTAGTCCCGCCAAATAAGCGTTTACCAGGGGGCTATTTGTGGTTAGGAAGTCCGGCACGTCAAATTCGTGCATTAACAGCTAAAGAGCGCGAACATATAGAGTATTCAGTTAATTATTATGCAAAATTAGCCCAATTACATCTTGGACAATCTCAGACAATATCGTGAGCACACAAACCTTAATCATCCACGCGCAAGTTATAGATTATCGGCTACCGTTGCGCACACCTTGGCATAGTTCTAATGGCCTCCTGGTAGAACGCCAGGGCTGGTTGTTAAAGTTGACTACTGATGATGGATCTACAGGATGGGGAGATTGCGCTCCATTACCAGAGGCTGGTACTGAAACTTTAGCGGAAGCCCAGGCCACATTACAAACAATAGTTCCCCAATTAATAGGTTATACACCAAACACTGCTTTACACAACTTGGCATATTTTAATCTGCAAGATGCCCGTACTGTAAGATTTGGGATAGAAACCGCCTTATCCGATTTATTATCTAAAAAAAACCATGTTCCTTTGTATAAGTGGCTACAGCCAACATCTACTGCTAGTCTAAATGTTAATGCCGCAGTTGGCCATTTAGATGTGGGGGTTTACGATCGTGTCCAAGATGTAATTGGGCTAATTTTGCATAATAATTAACTGAATACTCTATATGTTCGCGCTCTTTAGCTGTTAATGCACGAATTTGACGTGCCGGACTTCCTAACCACAAATAGCCCCCTGGTAAACGCTTATTTGGCGGGACTAAAGCCCCAGCTCCGATCTGGGTGTATGGTTCTAT
>JXSN01000639.1 GCA_001276605.1 Achromatium sp. WMS2 | reverse complement strand
TGCGAATATCTCCAGCATCATTTACGTAATGTGCCTTCATAGTACGCAGTTGGCCACCGTGAAATATTGACATAAGCAGACTTTCAGCTAGATCATCTAGGTGTTGAGCCAAAGCCAATACGTTGTAGCCGTGTTGACGGCAGATTGAATACATAAGACCGCGTTTAATTCTAGCACAATAATCACAAAAACGTAATATTTGCGGTTACTGGCCTTCATTCCCAAGTGAATTATTCTTGAGTTAAGGATGTGGGTTACCAATAATATAAAATTTAATGCTAAATCCAAATTTAATCCAAACACCCAAAATTATAAAATTCGCACGACCACCCAAAGCCTTGTTACGCAAAGTAGGCCGAGCAATTAAGCAGTTTGACATGATACAAGATGGGGATCGCGTTTTATTGGGGGTTTCAGGCGGTAAAGACTCTCTATCTTTACTACATATTTTGAATCATGTGCAAATTCATGCCCCAGTGCAGTTTAAATTAGGGGTATTGACAGTGGATCCTCAGATAGAAGGGTTTGATCCCACACCACTACGGGATTATTACTCGAACTTAGGTATAACTTGGTATTATTGTCAAGAATCGATTGCGGAACAGGCTAAAACTAAATTACGTGGTAAGTCTTTTTGTTCTTATTGTGCTAGAATTAAACGCGGTCTTATGTATTCAATCTGCCGTCAACACGGCTACAACGTATTGGCTTTGGCTCAACACCTAGATGATCTAGCTGAAAGTCTGCTTATGTCAATATTTCACGGTGGCCAACTGCGTACTATGAAGGCACATTACGTAAATGATGCTGGAGATATTCGCA
>JXSN01000638.1 GCA_001276605.1 Achromatium sp. WMS2 | reverse complement strand
CATAGTACCATCCACATGCTGCGCCGCACATTGCAAACTCCCTGCCACGCCCTCCGCCGCATTATAAGCCGCCACCACCTCAGCAAACATATCCGCAATATACTTGGAACTAACCTTATGATTTTTACCCGTAGATGGTTCAATAACCTGACAAAAAGCCACCGCCCGCCGCATGGGAGTCATAGTTTGAAGATTGCCGAGTCTCAAGCTGGGATTGGGCACATTGTATTGTTTCTTGTTCCAAGTTTGGCGTTATTATCTCAAACTTTAACCGAATGGACGCAAGAAAGTAGCGTTCCCTTGCGGAGTTTTGCGGTTTGTTCTGATACAGAAGTGGGTAAAAACAAGCGTAAGCTTACCAAGGCGCAGCAAAATGAGGAGGCGGAGGAAATTGCGGTGTTGGAGTTGCAATATCCAGCTACTACGGAACCGGATAAATTGGCGCAGGCGGTGCTGAGAAGTAGGAATTCTCAATCTATGCTGGTAATTTTTGCTACTTATCATTCTATTGAGGTGGTGCATGCGGCACAACTTGAGTATGGTTTGGGGCAATTTAGCTTGATAATCTGTGATGAGGCGCATCGGACTACGGGGGCGATCTTTGCGGATACCGCGGAAAGTCATTTTACGAAAGTGCATAATAATGAGTATTTGCATGCCAGTAAGCGGTTGTATATGACCGCTACTCCGCGGGTATATGGTAATACGGCGAAAGCTAAAGCGGAGCAGGATAGTGTAACTTTATGTTCCATGGATGATGAGGCAATTTATGGTCCTGACTTGCATGTGTTAAGGTTTTCGAAGGCGGTGGCCCAAGGTTTGTTG
>JXSN01000637.1 GCA_001276605.1 Achromatium sp. WMS2 | reverse complement strand
ACTTGATACATCAGTTACGATGTCGCTATCCATAATTTTACCTCCTCGTTGGGGGTAGGCGTTAGTTTAAAAGGGAGAGTCTTGCTATTACTGAAACCTGGTACTCATTATGTTTAACTTACACTACCATATGGCCTTTGTAGCCCAATATTTTAGTCAATTTTACAGCAAATTATCCAGTGGAGTTTTCTATGGTAGCAATAATCATGCAAATGGCAGGCCTGATAGCTTGTGGCATAATCTGGAGGATATTACGTCCTTTGGAGTTAGACGCAGACTATATGCGTAAAGCCTTAACTGGTTTGGTATATGCATTGTTACTCCCTGCCTTAGTGTTAAAGGTCATTTGGGCCGCACCCTTAGGGCAAGAATCGGTACACATCGCCAGTTTAGCCGCAATTGGAGTACTTTTCGGTTTAAGCAGCGCTTGGTTATGGTTTCAGATCAATAAGACCAGTCCCACCACCACCGGAGCTATGATTTTAGCTGCTGGGTTTCCTAATGCCACATATCTGGGTTTACCAGTACTGCAACAAAGTTTAGGGGAATGGGCCGGGCGGGTTGCGATTGAATACGACTTATTTGCCTGCACCCCATTGTTACTAAGCTTAGGAGTTTTTGTAGCTAGTCACTATGGGCATAACGACACTGGATAATTTGCTGTAAAATTGACTAAAATATTGGGCTACAAAGGCCATATGGTAGTGTAAGTTAAACATAATGAGTACCAGGTTTCAGTAATAGCAAGACTCTCCCTTTTAAACTAACGCCTACCCCCAACGAGGAGGTAAAATTATGGATAGCGACATCGTAACTGATGTATCAAGT
>JXSN01000636.1 GCA_001276605.1 Achromatium sp. WMS2 | reverse complement strand
TCCAATTTAATCCACAGAGATGGACATTTATTCAGGTATCTGAATATCTGTTCGGCACCCTTCAGGTGATCCAAACGTGGTGCGGCAGAGAATCAACTTAACAAAGAAATGGAATAGTATAAATCCATACGACCACATGTAATGAGCCATTGGGCAATGCCTATCAACTGCTGGAAAAGGTGGTGACCATCTAATGGTAAAAATGGCTGCGCTGACAGTTCCGGTTCCCACTTCTGATCCATGGGAGACATATCCTGTCCCAATGACTGCTTCCCCAAGAGGTCTTGCACTTGCTCAAGAGCCTCCTTCACATACGTTTCTGTCCCAATACTCCAAGTGGCGTTGGTATTACAGTGATAGTCGCAGCCCAAGTGAAACTTGGGTGGTCCTATATTCTTGATAGTATAGGTCTCCTCCAGCTTTGCCATGATACCCCTAGCATCTTTGGCCACAATCATCAAATCATCAGTATGCGTACTGACATAGTCATAGCAGTCACCTCCAGAGTACCTGTACCAGACATCGGGATCGTACTGAGTAGGTTTGAAATCAAGCATCCTTAATGTGTCCGCCAAATGCGCATGCCAAGGATTTGCACTAGTCGGCAGCCCATAACGAGCCTGCTGAACAATAGCCCGTGCACCAATAGGTATGTCAGCATTGTACATATGGAATTCCTCTCCAAGTGAAACGTAGACATCCATGTCACTTTTTGCAAAGAGATAGGCATTTCCAATGTCACCAGTGATGACATCCAGTTGATTTGCAATGGCTATGAGCATGAGCACTCTAGCACTGATAGTTTTCATGTTCGAGGCATAAACATCATG
>JXSN01000065.1 GCA_001276605.1 Achromatium sp. WMS2 | reverse complement strand
CTGCGATCTCGTGGTCCTAGCTACTGGTATGGTTGCCAACAATGGACCTGATCCCTATGCCCAGCTTGCAGTTGATACTGCTGAGACTGAGGAAGCCAAGGCTGCTGCACGTCAAAAGCTGGAACATGCTCCGCCATCTATTCTAAATCTGGATTATCACCAGGGTACAGATTTACCACAGTTAAAATACGGCTTTGCGGATTCGCACTTCATTTGCTTCCCATACGAAACCCGGCGTACTGGTATTTACGCAGCTGGTCCGGTACGGCGGCCAATGGATATCATTCAAGCGCAAGACGACGCTGCTGGAGCTGCCCTTAAAGCTATTCAGGCGTTAGAAAATGCTGCGGGTGGGCGTGCAGCGCACCCACGCGTAGGCGATCTTTCCTATCCGCGGTTCCGTAAAGAGGGTTGTACTCAGTGCAAACGTTGCACTGTGGAATGCCCATTTGGTGCCATCAATGAGGATGAAAAACGCTATCCAGTATTTAATGAGGCCCGGTGTCGCCGCTGTGGCACTTGCATGGGAGCTTGTCCGGTACGTGTCATTTCCTTTGATAATTACTCGGTAGATACCGTAGGTCAGCAGCTAAAAGCTGTAGATATACCGGATGAATTTTCTGAAAAGCCGCGTATCTTGGTGTTGGCTTGCGAAAACGATGCTTATCCAGCACTCGATATGGCGGCAATGAGTGGTGAATTGATTACACCATTTGTTCGGGGTATTCCCGTACGTTGCTTAGGCTCAGTCAGCCTGTCTTGGGTAACCGATGCTCTCAACAGTGGGTACGACGGTATTATCCTTATGGGATGTCGCCGCGATGATGATTACCAATGTCATTTCGTGCGTGGTTCAGCCATGGCGGCAGAACGCATGAGTAAAGTTGGAGATACGCTAAAATCTCTAAGTTTGGAGCCAGAACGCATTGAGTTGCATGAGGTGGCCATTACGGATACCAAGCGGGTTCCGGCCATAATCAATGCTATGGCAGAAACGATCCGACGTATCGGTTTGAGTCCATTTAAGTTTTAATCACCGGGTGTTTTTTGCGGGATCTGACTTGAAGATCCCGCGTTGGGGAACCCATTATGAATACGAATGTAGATAACACCGCACCAGCTCAAAAATATCGTACTAGCTTCCTACAGGAAGTTGAGGCTAACGTGGAAGAAGGTCACTGGGTGAAGATGTGCATGCAATGTGGCGTGTGCTCCGGATCCTGTCCTTTAGGTAAACATTGGGAGCATCCACCGCAAGAAATATTTATGATGATTCGAGCGGGTAAACGTGAAGCTGTCTTGACTTCCGAGTCTATGTGGATGTGTACTTCCTGCTACAATTGCATAGTCCGCTGTCCAAGGGGCTTGCCTATTACCCACATTATGCATGGTTTGGCCCACTATGCCAAGCGTGTTAGTTTGGTTCCGGATAATCAGCAAACTGCCAAGTTTGCGCAATTATTTTGGAATAACTTGGCTCTCAAGGGGCGGGTTAACGAATTGCGGTTGGGCATGGCTCTGTATTTCATGAACGGGTTAGGCGAAGGCATTAAAACTGCTTTAAAGATGAAGGATATCGGTATCGATTTGGCTAAAACTAAGCGTATGAATCCGATGGAGTTATTGGGTGGTCATAGCATCAAGGATCTTTCCGGATTCAAGAATATGCTCAAAAAGGCTCAAGAGCTAGAAGCAGCCCGTATCCAGCCCCAAAATGCTTAAGGAGAAATTCATGGCCAAATATACCTATTCCTTTTACCCTGGCTGTTCTTCACAAACTGGGGCTTCTTCATCTAACTACATGGTGTCGGTACGCACTATGTGTGAGGAGTTGGATATTCAACTCAATGAAATCCCAGATTGGAACTGCTGTGGCGCGTCTATCGGTTATGCTGGAGGTGGTGAATTACCTCGCTTAGCCCTTTCGGCCCGCAATATTGCTTTGAGTGAAAAGCATAATCCTAATCAAGAAATATTGGCTACCTGTGCTGCCTGTTGGCTTTCGACTCGGGAAGCGGCTGAGCGTTTACAACACGATGCTGGAATACGCGGTGAATGCGATCAAGCCTTAGCTGCAGCTAATTTGACTATCAAAAATACCACTCCAATTAAACATATGGCGGAGGTATTGGTTCAAACTATAGGTTTTGAAGAGATTCGGGCTAAGGTTAAGAAACCCCTGTCTGGTATTAAAATAGCCGGTTATGTTGGTTGCCAAACCAATCGGCCATTTGGTATTGCGGGGGAATCGTTTGAGAATCCACAATATTTGGATAATCTAGTAACTGCCCTGGGTGGAGAAGCTATTCCCAAGTATGAGAAGAAGGTGCAGTGCTGCGGTGGTGCTTTAGCTTTTTCGGAACCTGATAAGTCGCAAGAAATGATCAAAGGAATTCTGGAAGCGGCTTATGATCACGGGGCCGATATGTTGGTTACCCCCTGCCCAGTGTGTCAGA
This sequence comes from Achromatium sp. WMS2, assembly GCA_001276605.1. Classification (GTDB taxonomy): domain Bacteria; phylum Pseudomonadota; class Gammaproteobacteria; order Chromatiales; family Chromatiaceae; genus WMS2. The sequence continues at coordinate 8,138 of JXSN01000065.1, read as the reverse complement.
TGAATACTGAGGTTTATCAAGATCAGATCAACGCTGCTCATGGTACCAAGTTCAAGATTCCCGTAGTTTATTATTCGACCCTGATGGCTGTAGCTTTCGGGCGCTCGGCGAAAGATGCTGCCTTGAATGGTCAGGTCATTCCCGCCAAGAAGTTAGAGGAAATAGCTGGTTAGTATCTTTGTACCGGTTATTGCTACATCCCCACAGCTGGGATACTTGATATATCCTAGCTGCGCATTTGTATTTTTTTATCCGTTAATATTTGAAAAACTCCATAGCGCGGTAGGATGGGTATGCAGCGAAACCTCATCGATTAAAGAACGTTGAATGAAATATGATCAAATGTCGGTTACAGCTAAAGTTGACGTTATTTCATAATTCGCTGCTACTTAGAAGCTGTTCGAACCATTGCTAAGAAAAAGCATAGTATAATCAACATGTGTTTCTAAAGTTTAACCTGACAAAGTAGAATTAGTCCTTGCCCCGTAATAATGGGGGACTTAGCGGGGAGATTTGATTCCATAACATTTCGTTAGCTGAATATGATGCTGAGTCTTCAAGTGAGCTAAAAGCCAAAAAGCCTATAGTTACCAATGGACTACCTGTTGCTAACCAGGCGGCGGTCAAGATACGCGCTACATTGGCTACGGCAAAACTAGTAGTTTTGGTAGGGATTGGTAGGGCCTCATACAAAGATGGTTTTTTTAACTTAGCTACGGAATCGGTCGGTTGCTGTTTTCGCTGGTCTAAAGATGCCCATGCAGTTTCGTGCATAAAATACAGAGTAGGTTCGCTAAGAACTGAGGCTGTAGCTAGGGTAATCCCACCGGATAAACCCGCAAAGGCTAAACCATACACAAAATCTCCTATAACGGATATTCCCTCATAAGTTACGGTTTTGACCGCTGTTTCGGCCGGTGTTCCTCTGATTTTGTCCAAAGTACTACCAATTGTATCCTGAATTTGGTAGGGTATGGAGTTGGCCAATGATGAGGTCAAGGTGGCAGATTTTCTGGCTGCTATGGCCCCATAGGCTACTACATTAGTATTAAGATTGCCGTCAATAAAATCCCGCAGTTGTAGGTGCGATTTGCCCAAGGCGACACTTTTGTGAAAGCTTAAGGCTAGCAGTCCTAAATAGTTAGTGTCATAGTCTATACCATCAGCCCATACTAGGTGATTATTTCCTGTTACTACGGCTATGGCTATGGATTGTAAAAAAATCTTAATATTAAGTATTCCATGAGATCGGTATCTAGTCATGCGGTCTACCCTAATTATACCCTTTAAAATATGTTAGTCTGTAATGTAATTCCTTAGCTTAATAGAATAACGAGTTTTTTTGGAAACCGGGTTAAGGCGATAGCCCCCAAAAATGTCTGGATTTTATTGAAATTAGTTGGCTCTCTAAGAAAATAATCCTGTTGAGGTGCGCTGGTGCCCAAGCCCGTGGGTATTTGCTGAGGATAATTAATTCAGTCGTTTTGATGGTGGTTTATTAGAGTTACATAAAATAATTTAGTAATTACGAAATTAATTTTAATTGATTTGCTAGTTTGTGATTTCCAAAAATATATAAAGTATTGGTATACTAGGCTTGAGCATCGTACTTATAAATACGCGAATAATTTTACTTTGGAAGCCCGTTTTAGCGCTAATGTGCTAGCAGCTCCGTTTTAATTTCTAAAAAAGATTAAGGGGAATATCAATGATACATGCACCAGTCAATATGCCAACCGCTAACCAAGCTTTGGAGCGGTTAATGGCTGGTAATACCCGATATGCAAGTGGTCTCATGTCCCACCCCAACCAAAATGCGGCTCGGCGTACGGCTTTGCTGAAAGGGCAACATCCTTTTGCAGTAATTCTCGGTTGCTCCGATTCTAGGGTGGTCCCTGAAGTATTATTTGACCAAGGTATGGGTGATCTATTCGTAATTAGAGTGGCGGGAAACGTGCTCGACTACATTGTGTTGGGCAGTATAGAATATGCAGCACTGCACCTGCATACCCCCCTGATCATGGTGCTAGGGCACAGCAAGTGTGGTGCGGTCTCGGCTACCGTCGCTGGAGTGAGACTTGATGGCCACTTACCAAACATTGGGGTTGCCATTCAACCAGCGGTAGAAACAGCTAGAAAACTGCCAGGTAATTTGGTAGATAATGCCATTGCTGAAAATGCTAAAATGGTTGCTAAACAGTTAGCTACGTCTACACCAGTTTTAGCACCTCTGGTAAACGCAGGCAAAGTTAAGGTCGTCGCCGCCCACTATGATCTGGCTACTGGTAAAGTTTCTATGCTGAGCCCGGCTCCAGCTCCAGCTCCAACTCCAGCGCCGGCTGTTACCGCTGCCGCTACTGCTGCTAGTCCAGTTATTAGGTAGATTTCCGTATATCTTGATACTTAACTGTGTAGTATCAAAGGGATAGGTCCTATTAGCTCTAGCATATTGTTGCAGGCTATGAGGCTAGGTAGCGTAATAGGTTTATAAATCGCGTATTTTGCGCTGTGAAAGCGCAAAATGCGGATTATTGTATTACTTATAAGAACTGGCCTGCTTGATACTGTGGCATAGCAACAAAATTAATAAAGCAGAATCTTTTGCCGCTTTGGATAGCAGCGGTAGGATCTATGCACTTGCATTTATATTAAACGGAGATTAACCGATGCCAGAGCTTGGACATCTAGCATATTATGTACGCAATTTGGAACGTTCCGTAGCGTTCTATCAAAAAGTAGTAGGCCTTAGTGTAATCGCGCGTATATTCAAAGGTCGGGCTGCTGTCTTGAGTGGTGGCAGCTGCCATCACGAATTATTGCTCATCCAGGTTACAACCGGAGACGGTCCCATTACTGGTAGACGTATTGGATTATACCATTCTGGTTGGAAAATAGGTGAGTCTGTAGAAGATTTACGCATGGCCCTGGATCGGGCTCAAATTCATGGTACTCCAGTGGACGGTACCGCCGATCATGGTGTTATGTTAAGTCTGTATCTACGTGATCCTGACGACAATGAAGTCGAATTATTTGTAGATAACCCCTGTTACGAATGGTGGCAAGATAATAGCTGGATGGAAGCACCGGTAAAACCACTAGATTTATCGGCTCCTCAGGTTACTAGTCGGCATGGAATATGGGGAAAAGCTGGTAATGAGGGGGCGGCTACAAATAGGCCAGCGCCTAAATCCAATCCCGATGTTGCTAAGGGTCGGCGAGCTTATACCGATCAATTGCCACAGCAGCCTGATATGGTTGCGGAGTCAACGCAGCAGGTACCTGCAGCATCCGTAATTGGGCCAACCCAGGGGTTTAACAGGCCTGAATCCAAACCGAACATCCGCACTGGCGATCCTCGCCACATTAAGCAACATGTTGAGGAGCCTGAAGAAGATCAAGATGAGCCTTACTCGGAAGCAGACGACCCAGATGACATAGCATACTGGCTTAAGCATTTCAGTGCTGAAAAAGCTGATGAAAATGTGGTAGCCCAGTCTAAAGCAACCGAAGACGCTGCTGATGATGAGCCGTATGATGAGTCTGAAGATCCGGATGATATAGCTTATTGGATTAAACACGCTAATGCTGCAAAGGTGGAGAATGCGGGTGCTAATCCTGAAGGTGCGGATGATGATGAGCAGCCGTATGATGAGTCTGAAGATCCGGATGATATAGCCTATTGGATTAAACACGCTAATGCTGCAAAGGTGGAGAATGCGGGTGCTAATCTTGAAGGTGCGGATGATGATGAGCAGCCGTATGATGAGTCTGAGGATCCGGATGATATAGCTTATTGGATTAAACGCGCTAATGCTGCAAAGGTAGAGAATGCGGGTGCTAATCCTGAAGGTGCGGATGACGATGATGGGCAGCCGTATGATGAGTCTGAAGATCCGGATGATATAGCTTATTGGATTAAACACGCGCCTAAAAAACAGACAACTCGGGTAATATCCGAAATTCAAGTTGAGGATTGAAAGTACCTAGCATCCTCCCTATCACTGCCGCCCTGAAAGGGCGGACTGTAGGTTAAGTTCTGTAGAACTTTAGACGCGATGCAGTTATTCGGAGATTTCAGTCTTACCTGAAGTTGGGCTGGGACTTAAAATCAGCATAGTTACCCCATCCCCCATAAAAGTCTGCTTTCTAACCACATGCAGCCCGGCAGATTCCACGTATCGCTCAGTAGCAGTATCGAATCTAGCTGCAAAAGCCCACTTTAGCCATGGTGACAGGCAACGCATCCATAGTCTGACCCCAGGTTTACTGGACATCTGGTAATCCAAAACCAAAATCTGCCCACCCGGCTTAGTTACCCGTTTTAGCTCCTTAAGTGCTGGCTCTTGAAGTTCATCTGGTAGACAAAGCAATACAAATGTTACTGTCACGGTATCAAAAGTAGCATCTGGAAAATCTAATGCAAACAAGTTCATAGATTTTAGAGTTACCGAGCAGCTCAGATCATTGGCTCGGTTGCGCGCCCGATCCAGCATCCGCTCACTCATATCGATACCATAAACTTTTGAATCTTTAGGATAGAACGGTATATTGCACCCAGTACCTACACCGACATCCAGTATGTTACCCGTAGCGTGCCGAAATAGCACCGCACGTAACCGTCGCTTCCAGGAATGCTCATAAATTCCATCCAAAAGATCATACAGTGGTGCAATGCGATCATAAGCGCGAGTAGTCTCCTGCGCTTGAGTTGCCACAATACTGTCAAACATTAATATCCTTACCTCTAAAAATTTTATAGCTGAATTTACTACAGTCAAAATACTAGCTATCCTGGTGCTAACGATACCAATCGAGGATTTTCCATACACTATCAGCATCAAATCACACAAACCATAACCACTCAGGTTGTTAAGTTTGGTTGTTAAAATGATCAGAATAACGCATAAATGCTAGCGCCCGAAGTACGTAGCGACTTATTAGTTAGTATTATATCCAAAATCTTTGGCGTCAAGTAACTTAACACTCGACCAATAAAAAAACGCTAACCCTAAAGTTTTATCAATATTTTATAGTGCCAACGCCTGTGATTTTTGTAATTATTTAGCCTAGCTTGCCCATAAAATAAATATAAATAAAGAACTTGGGCTAATGTTTCCCGATAAGTATGATTTTTTAATTAATTTAATACATTGTAACCCAACCAAGTGGATAATACCTTTAAATGCATAATAAATAATCAATAGTTGCCTAAGCTGTACTCCAAAAGGTTTATCTTTAAAAACCAAGTCGATCTATTGTAAACTAGGCCCGGACCCAGCTGGATCCAAAAATTAAAACCATATTCTAGCAATTACTTTAACATCGCATAGATAAACTACATTGCCCAAAAATTACTATCGACAAAACTTAGGAGACTTGATAGGTGCTTCACCTAATCCGTGCCGGCGGCTTGGTCATGCTGCCAATAATTGCCTGCTCCATAATAGCTTTAGCAATCATCCTAGAAAAGCTTTGGGTACTGCGCCGCAAACGAGTAGCCCCTCCCAACTTAGCTGAACAAGTTTGGCTTTGGTATCGAGAAAATCAAATCACCCCGGAACGCATACGCCTTTTACAACAGGGCTCACCCCTAGGTAGAATTTTAGCCGCTGGTTTGAATAATCGCCACCAAAACCGTGAAGTTGTAAAAGAAATTATTCTCGAGACTGGCCGCCAGGTAGTAGGCAGCCTGGACCGCTATCTCAACGCCCTAGGTACCATCGCAGCCATCTCACCGCTCCTGGGATTACTCGGTACCGTCACCGGCATGATTCAAGCCTTCAACATTATCACTGTCACCGGCGTTGGTAATCCCACCCTACTTGCCGGCGGCATCGGTGAAGCCTTAATTACCACCGCCGCTGGATTAATAGTGGCCATACCTAGTCTAGTATTTCACCGCTATTTAAATGGTCTAGTTGATCGACTGGCCCTAGACATGGAAGCCCAAGCCCTCAAACTTGTAGAAATTATCCAAGGGGAACGTAAGGCGGTAAATAATGATCAATTCTAATATGCGACCACGGCGCCCCGATTCACCAGATTTAAACGTAACTTCCCTAGTCGACGTAGTATTATTACTATTACTATTTTTTATGCTGTCCACTACCTTTAACCATCCAACCCAAATACCGATAGAATTACCTAAAGCTGGCGCTGAAGCCTCCTCTCAGGAAACCAATGACATCGAGGTCAGTATCGATAAAGAAGGCAATTACTTCATCAATGGTACGGCCGTACCCAACCCCACTCTCGTTAATCTCGCTAATAGCCTGAAACGAGTCAGCAACCATCGGCTTGATTTAACCATACAAATTAATGCTGATGCTAATTCCTCACACCAATCAGTCATCACTATCATGGACGCGGCACGCCACGTCGGACTTACCCAATTCGCCTTCGTGGCGATTGATACCGCAAATTCCGAATAAACTTATAGCCCGAACATATTCATGATTAATCCGGAACCACATTGGCAAAAACGCACCCTTGTATCTCAACTGTTACGCCCCCTATCCTGGTTATACTGTTTGGCCACCAAGGCTCGCCGAGCGGCATATAATCACGGTCTAATTCCTACTCAAGAACTACCAGTACCAGTAATAATAGTTGGCAATATCACAGTTGGCGGAACTGGTAAAACCCCTCTGGTAATCTGGTTAGCCCGGTATCTACGTTCCCAAGGATGGCGTCCTGGAGTATTAACCAGAGGTTACGGTGGTAATGCCAAAAACTGGCCCCAAATAGTCTGGAGCAACAGTGATCCACAACAAGTAGGTGACGAATCAGTACTATTAGCCCGCCGCTGCGGTTGTCCAGTTATGGCTGGTCCTGTACGCTGGATTAGTGGCCAATACCTCATCCAAACCTACGGCTGCAATATATTGGTATGCGACGACGGATTGCAACACTATGCTCTACATCGAGACTTTGAAATAGCCGTAATAGATGGCACCAAACGCTTTGGCAATAAACTCTGTTTACCAGCCGGTCCGTTGCGTGAATTACCCCAACGTTTACGCGACTGCAACTTAGTCCTGACCAATGGTACGGCTCAACCCGGTGAATTTAATATGCAAATCCAAATTTTGCAAGCCGTTAATTTAAAAAATCCACAGCTGACCAAACCAATAAGCGAATTTAGCTCCGAGAACACCATTGCCATGGCTGGTATTGGTAATCCCCAACGCTTTTTTGATACCTTGCAAGCTCAAGGTATTAAACCCAAACGTACTTTAACCTTCCCAGATCATCATAATTATACTACCGATGACCTGCCCAAAGCCATCACACGCGTAGTATTAATGACCGAAAAAGATGCCGTAAAATGCGAAAGATTGCTCACAATCCCAATTTCAGATAATTATTGGTACGTTCCGATCCATGTCTTGCCAGATTTAGCCGTAACCACTAAACTAGAACAATGGCTAACCACTCAAGCCTCTGGCAATAAATAATCTAATGCTAATATTTACCAATTTAAGCTTACGCCGCGCCCAACGCCTCCTCTTCGCTAACGCAAATTTTACCCTACAAACCGGCCACAAAATTGGTATTAGTGGACCTAATGGTTGTGGTAAATCTAGCCTCTTAGCCCTGATACTAGGTGAAATAGCCCCAGATATCGGAAATTTTAGCCGCCCCGAAGGTATTAACATTGCCTACGTAGCCCAAGAAACAATGGCTGCGGACGTACCAGCTTTAGAATACGTAATCGCAGGCGATGCCGAATTAATACAAATACACCAACAAATCCGCATAGCTAACCAAACTAATGATGGATTTGCTATATCCAAACTTCACGCCCGCTTAGAAACGATAGACGGTTACAGCGCCAACAGTCGGGCTGCCAAGCTAATGACAGGTTTAGGTTTTAAACCAGATGCGATAACCAATCCTGTAACCCAATTCTCGGGTGGCTGGCGGATGCGCCTAAACCTCGCACGTGCCCTAATGTGCCGCTCTGATCTACTATTGCTGGACGAACCCACTAACCATTTAGATTTAGACGCCATAATTTGGCTGGAAGAATGGTTACGCCATTATCAAGGCACTTTACTACTTATATCCCACGATCGAGATTTTCTAGATGCCATAACCAATGCCACCTTATACATCCACAATCAACAAGCAACACT
>JXSN01000635.1 GCA_001276605.1 Achromatium sp. WMS2 | reverse complement strand
ACCTGCCTAGCTACTGCCTCCGGTATGGCAGCAATTACCACTATGTGTCTAGCCCTATTGCAAACAGGAGATCACATTGTAGCATCCAAGTCCGTATTTGGCCCTACCAACACCCTACTACATAAATACCTGACCAAATTTTGTATAACCACTACCTGGGTCAATCTGCATGATGTAACAGCCTGGGAACGAGCAATCCAACCCAACACTAAACTACTGTTTCTTGAAACACCGTCTAATCCTCTAACCGAAATGGCTAACATTCGCACCTTAGCCCAATTAGCCAGAACCCACGGTTGCCTACTAGCCGTAGATAATTGTTTTTGCACACCAGCATTGCAAAAACCACTAACATTGGGTGCTGACATCGTCGTACATTCGGCTACTAAATACCTAGATGGCCAGGGTCGTTGCTTAGGCGGTGCTCTGGTAGTAAACGACCCGGAAATCAGCGAGAATATACTTGGAGTATTACGCACCATGGGGCCATCCATGAGTCCATTTAATGCTTGGATTTTCCTTAAAGGCCTAGAGACCCTACACCTACGTATGCAAAACCATTCTCAAAATGCCCTAATTTTAGCCCAATGGTTAACCACTTTACCTCAAGTAAAACGAGTGTATTACCCTGGATTGGCATCGCATCCCCAGCTGTTACATCATGCAGATTGACCCAGGTAGTGGTTATACAAAATTTGGTCAGGTATTTATGTAGTAGGGTGTTGGTAGGGCCAAATACGGACTTGGATGCTACAATGTGATCTCCTGTTTGCAATAGGGCTAGACACATAGTGGTAATTGCTGCCATACCGGAGGCAGTAGCTAGGCAGGT
>JXSN01000634.1 GCA_001276605.1 Achromatium sp. WMS2 | reverse complement strand
CATCGCGCAAACCCACTATGCCAACCAAAGTTAACCCATTGGGCAACAGCTTAGTTTCAGGATCAACTGATTGTTGACTGGTTGCAATTGCAATTAATCGCATGGATCGGTTGGCCATGGTATCTAGAGTAACATTTATAGCACTTTGATCATCTAAGATTTGACTTACACCGTTATTATCCATAAACATGCGTAAACTGCTGAACGGTAAAGTTTTAGTACGTAAACTGCTGGGTATAGAGGCCGCCGGTAGTTTAAATATGCTATTTTCTGATAAAACCGGTACCTTAACCAAAGGACAGTTGCAAGTCTCGGTCTTGGTAGCAGGTGACAATAAGGTGTATGAATTTTTTGACAGCCTACCTGCAGAATTGAAAAATCTGGTTGGTATGTCCCTCAAACATAATACCATTGCCGTACTGGATACATCGGACCCCAACGCAGTGCGTATAGTTGGTGCGGACCGGACTGAAAATGCTCTGTTACAATACGTAACCCCAGTATTGGCTGCTGCGGACCAGGTCCAAGTTTTGGAAACTATTGCATTTAATTCAGCCCGTAAATTCTCAGCAGTGCATTTGGGTGGTGACCGTGACATAACGCTCATTAAGGGAGCTGCTGAAATTATTTTGAGCCAATGCACCCATTATTGGGATAATAACGGTGTAAGTCAAATCTTAGATGATCAAAGTGCTATAAATGTTACTCTAGATACCATGGCCAACCGATCCATGCGATTAATTGCAATTGCAACCAGTCAACAATCAGTTGATCCTGAAACTAAGCTGTTGCCCAATGGGTTAACTTTGGTTGGCATAGTGGGTTTGCGCGATG
>JXSN01000633.1 GCA_001276605.1 Achromatium sp. WMS2 | reverse complement strand
TGGCACCACTGTAATTAGCCTGTTGCACCGTCCCCAGCTCCGGTGCGGGACTATTTAGGTTCGTACTGGATCTTTTGCTGAGACTTTGCACACGTTCTAAGCTAGCATTCAAAACTAAACCGGGACGCAGGGTAAATTGATTGCGCAAGCCAATGGCAGCTTCGGGCTCGTAACCACCAAAGGCGCTGGGGCCGCGATACTCAGAGAATAACTGTCCGCCCTCCATGTAATCAGTTTCCAAACCTATGATAGTGGTGCGATTACTATCGCTAGTGGTATTAAGGGCATAAGCACCAGATACTCCGGAAATAACCTCATGTCTTGCATATAAACGGCTGCGACTGGCAAATCTGTATTCCCCACCCAGGGCTAGTAATTGACGATTGGTACCATGGAGATCGTGTTCATATTCACTATAGATTTGAGCTTCTGGCAGATATGGTACCGGTGTGGTTATCTTGACACGTGCGGTATCCAGATCGCTATTTACTTGAGTTCCAGTGCTGGGATCGGCGGCAGTGAGAGTTTCCTGACTATGCCGCATTCCAACTTCTACTTTAACATTGTTCTTAAATACATGTTCTACGCTAGCTAATACGCCGCGCCGATTACCGCCGGTTACTGAGTCGCCAGTATACAGGATTTCACTAACCAAATTCCAGCTCGGTGCCAAATTGTAGTTGATTTTTCCAGATACCTCACTACGACCTTTATTCAGGCTAGCTGAAGGGTTGTCAAATCCAGCACTGGTACGCCCCGCATAAACTCTAGCTTGTACTTTACTTGATTCATGGTTTAACTCAACGCGCTCGCCATGACCAGTGCCGCTTAGTTGATTTTTGGTTTG
>JXSN01000632.1 GCA_001276605.1 Achromatium sp. WMS2 | reverse complement strand
AGAAAACTGCCGTCGAACTCACATTGGTAGAGGCCGAAGCTTTATGTGCGGTAATAGAGGAGTTGTTCAAAGTGCGTCTTAACCTGGATGGCGTTAAAGCATCAGCTGGATCTACTAATGAAACTAAGTACCAGCTAGTTTTGGAAAAGCTGTATGCCAGTATCCATAAACAACGGCAATTGGAGCAGCGTATCGATATAGAGACAGCTGTCATCGCAGTACGTCTTGGTGTTAAATTCCTGATTTTACGTCGCCGGGTGTTAGATTTCAAAGAACCATCCATAACCTTGAATATGGAAGACATAGAGGCAATAGAGAAAATTCTATACGAACAGTTTGCGGTCAAATTACCAGGTGGCCTAATTACAATCTGCGAAATGATTGTTACTGAGCAAATTGGCCCTGATTCTGGCAAGGAAAGCAAGCCCAACGCTACAAAGTCACCTCCAGCTGCTAATTGGATGACCCGCATGTGGCAAAAAATTGGTGGTTATGGTGGGGTAAGACAACGTCGTTATAATGTTGATCATACTGCCATATTAATGACCATAACGCAACAACGGGCTACTAAGGGATATAAGTTTATTCCGCCGTCAGAAATTCAAAATCGCTACAACGAGCTTTTGGCTACCGCCTTGCATCTCAGTAACAGACAAGAGGTGCGTTCAATTGCCGTTGTTTATGGATACTGGCATACAGCTTTTCCAAAACTAGCTGGTACTTAGTTTCATTAGTAGATCCAGCTGATGCTTTAACGCCATCCAGGTTAAGACGCACTTTGAACAACTCCTCTATTACCGCACATAAAGCTTCGGCCTCTACCAATGTGAGTTCGACGGCAGTTTTCT
>JXSN01000631.1 GCA_001276605.1 Achromatium sp. WMS2 | reverse complement strand
GATTATGGCTACATCAGGCCGATCTTTACGATTGGGATTTTTAATCCCGGCGGCGGCGGTGCCTAAGCGTATGCCATGGATTGGGTATACAGTTATGGGTGTGAACATTTATGGAGTGTTTGGTTATACATATACGAACGACGCGCTTCTTGCATGCTCAGCACGTCCTATATCCCTAATTCCCAAATACAGGTATAGGCATCAAAATTTTGGGGTAACGGTTGATGCAAGGCCCAAGTAGCAGCTGTGATTCTTTGATCATTTAATACACTAAGTGCTGATATGGCAACCTTATTGTAGAGGGTTCTATTGAAATCATCTATTTTTCCGCAACCTACCAGCAGGATGCGATCGCAAGCCAAGCGTGCGGGTACCTCTGGTAACAACAGGGTTTGCTTTAATTTACAATCCAAATTACCACGTTCAATTTGCGTTTTAAGCCAACCTTCAGTGGCCCTATCAATAGCATTGGCTATAGGTCCCATATTCTGATCGGAAAAAACCCCCAAGACCAAGCAATTAGATTTGATCCCTGTAATATCACCAGTTACTATTTTAAATTTCATTAATTTATCCATAGGCAAAAATTGAATGCGGCTAGTAAACCTTGAGGCTAACTTGGTACTATAATATAGGATGTGCTAGCGCAAGCAAAGTACATAATTTGAGAATTAGGGATATAGGACGTGCTGAGCATGCAAGAAGCGCGTCGTTCGTATATGTATAACCAAACACTCCATAAATGTTCACACCCATAACTGTATACCCAATCCATGGCATACGCTTAGGCACCGCCGCCGCCGGGATTAAAAATCCCAATCGTAAAGATCGGCCTGATGTAGCCATAATC
>JXSN01000630.1 GCA_001276605.1 Achromatium sp. WMS2 | reverse complement strand
TTCATGACTTCCAGCATCGGATTACTAATCCTAACCGGCTTACGGATGTGGCGACTGCACTGGCAAAGACATATCTCAGAAATATTATCATTAATTACCTTGTTAGTTGTACTATTGCGCATATTGGAGTTTAGTATTTACTTGCCATTAAAATTTGAATACTTGACCCAAACACAAAATGCGCGAGCTATCATTGCCGATATTCTACCACGCCTAACTCCAGGCCGCCCGTTGTTTATGTCACAACGAGTGCATTCAGCAATTTGGTTTTATTTACCCATGGGATTACCGAAATTAGTAGATAATGCGCAAATGGTTGATCGAGACCTCATTTTACGGCATGCCAGTGTTAATATTGGCAATCAACACCACGTTAAACTAAGGAGCTATCACTATGAAGATGATGAGTTATATCTGGATCGAGTACAACAATAGCCCAATTTAAATTTTTTAATATATTGTGACTACTTGCTATGCAGCAACTGCGAGTTATATCGGCCAAGCCGGAGCAACAGAGGCCGTGGTAACAAAACCTCATATATTTATGTTCGTTTGACAACCTATCTTGATCAGAGAGTTTCACACCAACTATTACGGTAGAACATTATCGTGGTGTCACCCGCTAATATTTTGAGTAGGACTTACGCATTGGTGCGATGTAGCTTGCAGCATTTTGTGTTTGGGTCAAGTATTCAAATTTTAATGGCAAGTAAATACTAAACTCCAATATGCGCAATAGTACAACTAACAAGGTAATTAATGATAATATTTCTGAGATATGTCTTTGCCAGTGCAGTCGCCACATCCGTAAGCCGGTTAGGATTAGTAATCCGATGCTGGAAGTCATGAA
>JXSN01000629.1 GCA_001276605.1 Achromatium sp. WMS2 | reverse complement strand
ACGGCATTATAATCCTTTTCAAGGTCTGCTACCTGAACATCAGTACCAACGCGTACTTTAGTGCGAACTTCTACACCCATGTCTATGATGCGTTTTATCTCCGCATCTAGCTGTTCTCTAGGTACCCGATATCCAGGGATACCATAGCGGAACATGCCACCTAGGCCATCATTCATCTCAAAATAGGTAACAATTTAGGACTTCCAGGGCCAGCCTTAGCTGATACCCTTGAAGGTTTAGAAGAGGATATATTGGATGATACCGGAATTCCAGTCAAATTCCCGTTAGATCAAGAAGGCGCAGATATCCTATTAGTTACCCCATCCGCCGATTTTTTTGCCGAACCTCACATCGATGGCCTAATAGGTTACGCCAAGGTATTTCATGAAGCTGGGGTATCTTGGACCTTAAGTTCCTACGCCTCAGAAGCCGCCAACTTTGGCATGTTTATCGGTTCCTATGAAAATACCCGCAACGTATCGCAACGTATTCGCAAAGCTGCCATAGACCTAAAAGTAAAACGTATTATCTTCGGTGAATGCGGGCATGCCTGGCGTGTGGCCTACAGCTTCCTAAACACCTTAGCCGGTCCCTGGGATTTTCTCGATCCTAACTATCCGGTACCACAGCATATCTGTGAATTTACTTGGGATTTAATACAAGCAGGTAAACTTAAGTTTGACAAGTCCCAAAACGACGACATGGTACTCACGTTCCACGATTCTTGTAATGTAGCCCGTGCTACCCGAATGGGGCCGACCCCGGGCGGACAATTCGAGATCCCACGCAACATCATCAAAGCAGTGTGCAATAACTACTATGACATGGATGCAGATACCATTCGTGAACGA
>JXSN01000628.1 GCA_001276605.1 Achromatium sp. WMS2 | reverse complement strand
CGTAACATTTGTAGAACTAAAGTTTTGATTATCAATAAATAAGTTATTTGCCGTTACGGTTATAGTTCCCGCATCACCTTGGGCATAAGCACTACCCTGGATTTGGCCACCATTAATTAATTGCAGCAGTCCAGTTGCGGTTATCTCAATATTGCCAGCAGTACCGCCGGACTTGGAACCTGAGGAAATTCCCGTAAAACCTTGAGTATAACCTTGAGAATCAATAGTTAAGTTCTGGGCCGTTACCTTCACTACACCGCCGTTTCCAGTGCCTTCTGTTGTGCTTAATATTTGACCACCTTGTAAGATTTGTATATCTTGTGTAACTGTAACCGTTATTTCTCCAGCGGCCCCGGATGAATTCGGCACCGCCCGGCTAGCTATTGTGGTATTACTACCTTGACCATCAATCACTAAATTTTTGGTATTAAGACTGATTTTACCAGCATCTTTGGTCGCCAAGGCCTGATTCACAATATTCCCGCTACGTGTAATCTGGGTTAAACCATGCACGGTAATATCAACAAGATTACTGTTGCCTGTGGAACCATAATATGGTCCCGCTGAAATACCAGTTACTGGATTACCATTGCCATCGATAAGTAAACTTCCAGCGTTAATTATAATTTCCCCAGCGTTGCCACCAGCAAAGGTACCATCCAGAACCAAACCTCCATTCAATATCTGCATGGCTCCAGTAACGACAATAGAGATGGCGCCGGCATTACCGGTGGCCGTTGGAGCATCATACCCAGATTGGGACGTAATATAGCCACCATTGATGGTTAAAGCTCCAGCATGTACCGTTACATTGCCAGCTTGGCCTTTAGCCTTGGTTTCACTGCCCAAGAT
>JXSN01000627.1 GCA_001276605.1 Achromatium sp. WMS2 | reverse complement strand
TCGAAAAACTACTTCAGGAAGTTGCGGAGCGCAATGCCAATATAGATGCTAAAAATAAGGAAATAGCGGCGGTACAGCAAACCGCGGCTAAGCTTAAACAGCAATTGGAACAATCCCAAGCTGAAAGTGCTGGTCTACGCAAATACCTAGCCGAACGTGAAAAATATATTGCAGATAAGGTTAGAAATTGGCTGGGGTTTGGAGTGGGGAACGGCTGTTGATACCACAGCATTCGATGTGGTTATTTGGGGTTGCACGCACGCTTGTTGGTTGTCAGGTGATGATTTTGGCGCTTGAGGTAGTGGTGTAGACTTGAGGTAGTGGTGTAGACTTGGGTTTGGATGCCTCAGGCACAGTCGCCGTTTTAGGTGCAGGCTGTAATTGGGCTGTCTATAGTCTTTGTTATCTGTTGTTATACGCTGTTACCTTGGTAACTAGAAACGACTTAAATATTACCTGATGTGGGACCGGTTACGGGGCAATTGTTTATTAATACTTCGCCTGATGTTGGGGATTCAAATCCGGCTAATATCATGAGCATAGTTGATTTTCCACATCCTGGGGGGCCAAGGATGCAGGTCATGTGCCCAGGTTGAATCTGGATATTAACTGAGTTTAGTACAGGAATTGGTGCGTTTGTTGGGGCATCGTCGTTGCCACGTTTGTGTTTGCCGCGGTTTGCTGTACCGCCGCTATTTCCTTATTTTTAGCATCTATATTGGCATTGCGCTCCGCAACTTCCTGAAGTAGTTTTTCGATCGTGGCCTTGGTAGCAGCAAGTTGCTGTCTAAGCTCGGTAGCGGTCACCTCAGTTGCATGTAGCTTGTTTTTAGTTGTGTCTAAATCTCGTTT
>JXSN01000626.1 GCA_001276605.1 Achromatium sp. WMS2 | reverse complement strand
TCCCATTTATTTTAACATATCAAACATGTAGATTATTTGTGCATTAAATTTCAGTGTATTGAAAGATTTTAGAAGTATTGAAAGTTTTATGCAAGCAATCAATAAGCTTATTTATGGTCACCATTATGTCATAATGATAATTTGGAAATGATAAAATGTATCATACATAATATTAGATAGTTTAGCTCATGGTTGAATTATTCTCGGAAAAACACAATGAGTTTCTTGAATAAAATTTGGTTGTAAATGTGTGTTTCACATTATTTCCTACAACATAGCTTGTAACAAAACTTTACTTGTTTGTTTTTCTAATAAAAAAATATTTTTAAAAAAGAAGCTATCATCATGACAACTAAGTTTTTAATTAGTATAGTGAATGATGAAGGATGGATCTTAATGCTATTTTTTCTGTTTATGTTATTTGCTATTTACTGTTTTGTTTGTTTGTTTTTCTAATGAAGAATTACTAATAAAAATAGAAATTGATGTAGTCACAACTAGGTTAAAATACTGTCTACCATATACTTGGTTAGTTGAATACAGAAAAAACAAGGAGAGTATTAGAAAAAAGTTGAGTGTAAAAAAGTATTTCATGCTGTTTATCTCAACTCCCAGGGAATTAAAATTATCTGACCATGGTGGACCACCCACCTCCATGGTTCCTTGATCAGACTCTTCCGTCAATTAAACAGCCACTTATGCAAATTGAAACAACAGCCAAAACATACTACTCAAGCAATTGAACCCACATATGCATTTCACCATATCAAGGCAATGTTAAAGATCAAGATGGGACTGGAATTTTCTTATTAATCCGAAATTGACAGTGACAAGATATCCACAATAAGGGGGG
>JXSN01000064.1 GCA_001276605.1 Achromatium sp. WMS2 | reverse complement strand
GCCAACAGAATAACAAGGTTTTTCAAGCTCAAAGCACTCATTTACCGTTAAAGCTGAATATGGCAGGCGTAATACCTCCTATATTTGCTTCTAGCATCATCCTGTTTCCGGCAACCATAGGCCAGTGGTTTGGAGGTAGTAACGAATCAATGCGCTGGTTGCAAGACATTACCAGCAAACTATCGCCTGGGGAACCGGTTTATGTAGTAACCTACTCCATAGCTATAGTATTCTTTTGCTTTTTTTACACTGCATTGGTGTTCAACTCCAAAGAGACAGCTGACAATCTGAAGCGCTCCGGGGCCTTTATCCCAGGGGTTAGACCAGGTGAGCAAACGGCAAATTATATCGATAAGGTTATGACACGCCTTACCATGGTAGGCGCCGTTTACATAACTGCTGTGTGTCTATTACCGGAATTTTTAATTTTAAGTTGGCATGTACCCTTCTATTTTGGTGGCACCTCGTTGCTGATTATAGTCGTTGTGGTTATGGACTTCATGGCGCAGGTACAGGCACACATTACCTCCCATCAATATGAAGGACTAATGAGACGGGCCAATTTAAAGGCACCTGGCGGATATTCGCGTTGATATGATCATAGGGTGCGATAAAAACATGAGGTTTTACATATGAAAGTACGTGCTTCAGTAAAAAAAAATTTGTAGAAACTGCAAAGTTATACGACGTAATGGCGCGGTCCGGATCATCTGTAAGGATCCTAAACACAAACAGCGTCAGGGGTAATGTTGGTTCATGATGGAAACAATTGGCGAATCTTTGGCTTGTGTTATAAATCGTAGTCTTACAATTTTGCACTTTGATTTTGAGTTAGAAATTAAGTTAAACCGACGGGGAGAATCCTTGTAATGGCGCGGATAGCTGGCGTCAATGTGCCTGATAAAAAGCATGCCGTTATTGCTTTGACTGCAATATATGGTATCGGACGGTCGCGGGCGGAGCAAATTTGCAATACTGTAGGAATTGCTCCCAGCGCACGGATCCAAGAGTTGAATGAAGCCCAGGTTGATGAATTACGAGCAGCCGTAGCCAAATTTGCGGTTGAAGGTGATTTGCGCCGTGAAGTATCAATGAATATCAAACGCTTAATGGATTTAGGCACTAATCGTGGTATCCGACATCGTCGTGGCTTACCAGTGCGTGGTCAACGTACTAGAACTAATGCTCGCACCCGCAAGGGTCCGCGCCGGCCTATTAAGCGTTAACAGTATAAAGTGGGGAATAGCCTTTGTGTAGTTTAGTATCCAGGATTAGATATGGCCAATAAACCAGCCGCTCGTGGTAATAACGCCTCTCGTGTTAAGAAAAAGGTCAAAAGAACAGTTGCCGATGGGGTGGCTCACGTTCATGCTTCCTTTAACAACACCATAATAACGATTACAGATAAACAGGGAAATACTCTGGCCTGGGCGACCTCAGGGGGCTCTGGTTTTAGAGGTTCACGTAAAAGCACACCTTTTGCAGCACAGGTTGCTGCTGATAGGGTAGGAGAAAAAGTAAAAGAATTTGGGCTTAAAAACCTTGATGTGCAAGTTAATGGACCAGGGCCAGGGCGCGAATCTGCGGTGCGAGCATTGAACAATGCCGGTTTTAAGATAACAAGTATTTATGATGTAACCCCAATTCCCCATAACGGTTGCCGCCCACCTAAGAAGCGGCGCGTGTAGGAGAGGAACACCGCAATGGCACGCTATGTTGGACCTACTTGTAAATTAGCTCGTCGTGAAGGCACTGATCTGTTCCTAAAGAGTCGGAGCCGTCCTCTAAGTGAGAAATGCAAGGTAGATAAAGCACCTGGGCAGGCTGGTGAACGCCGCCGGCGCCTATCAGATTATGGTGTACAGATGCGGGAAAAGCAGAAAGTACGCCGTATTTATGGAGTATTGGAAAGACAGTTCCGCACCTATTATCAACGGGCATCTAGAAAAAAAGGTGCAACCGGCGAGAACTTATTGCAAATTTTAGAATGTCGCCTAGATAACGTGGTCTTTCGCATGGGCTTTGGTGCTACTAGGGCCGAGGCACGTCAACTAGTTGGGCACAAGGCAATTGAGGTAAACGGGAAGGTTGTCAATATTCCGTCCTACCAAGTTGGACCAGCCGATCGCATATCAGTACGGGAAAAAGCACGCAAACAAACCCGTATCCAGGGGGCGTCAGAATTAGCTGAGCAGTATGGTTATCCGGAGTGGATGGAAGTAGATCCTAAGGCTATGGCTGGTATCTTCAAACGGGTTCCTGAACGTGCGGACATGAACCAAGAGATCAATGAAAACTTGATTGTGGAATTGTATTCTAGATAGTTTTAACACACCAATTTATTCGGAATAAGAGCGGTTGTGCTGGCTGTTGCGTTTGTTTTGTATTGCTTTACCAGTTGGTGGTTGTTTAAGGGGCATTCATGATCGAAAGTATGGCAGAATTTCTCAAACCCAGAACAGTGAGAGTGGAATTGATTGATAGCTCGACTCGGGCACGGATATCTCTCGAGCCCTTGGAACGCGGTTTTGGGCACACCCTGGGTAATGCCTTGAGACGTGTTTTACTATCCTCAATACCGGGCTATGCTGTTACTGGGGTTGAGATTGAGGGGGTTTTACACGAATATACAACCATCGAGGGAGTGCAGGATGATGTTTTGGAAATACTGCTTAACCTCAAAAATCTAGCTGTAAAACTTCATGGGCGTAATACGGCGACTCTGACTTTGCACAAAAAAGGCCCAGGTCCAGTTTTAGCCAAAGACATAACTTTGGATCATGGTGTAGAAATAGCCAATCCAGAACACTTGATAACCAATATTACTTCTGAAACTGAGTTGAGTATGATGCTCAGTATTACCAAGGGACGTGGGTATCAGCCGGCAGCCACGCGCGAATATGTTGGAGAAGAGCAACCTATAGGCCAGTTGCAACTTGACGCCTCATACAGTCCAGTACGGCGCGTTTCCTATGATGTGGAAGCTGCGCGAGTCGAACAACGGACTGATCTGGATAGGTTGATAATAGATCTGGAAACCAATGGTACCATAGATCCAGAGGAAGCAGTACGGCGCGCGGCCAGTATTTTACGTGACCAATTGTCTGTATTTTTAGACATGGAAAGCGAAGAGCCGCGGCCTGCTGCTGAGGTTGACAGGGACATGGCCACCCCCATTGATCCGGATTACCTAAAGCCAGTAGATGATCTGGAACTTACAGTAAGATCAGCTAACTGCCTGAAAGCAGAGAATATTTATCGCATTGGCGATTTGGTCCAGCGCACTGAAGTTGAGTTACTTAAAACTCCAAATTTGGGTAAAAAATCTTTAACAGAGATCAAGGACGTATTGGCCACCCGTGGCCTGTCTTTGGGAATGCGTTTGGAACGATGGCCACCGGAAGTTATGGATGATGACAGGAAAAAAGTATAGGTAGCTACCTACTCATCACCAATATTGTATCAACCCTTTAATCTTTAAATTTAGGAATTTTTGGAAGCGGGCTATGCGGCATCTTAAAAGCGGTCGAAAGCTAGGTAGAGATAGTGCTCACAGAAAAGTACTATTTCGTAATCTGGCAAATTCTTTATTTAAACATGAAATAATTAAAACTACACTACCCAAAGCTAAGGAGTTGCGGCGCGTTGCCGAACCTTTGATTACCCTCTCCAAGGAGGACTCTGTTGCCAAAAGGCGCTTGGTAGCCTCTAGATTACGGGATTCGTACGTGGTTGCCAAATTGTTTGAGCAACTAGGGCCACGCTATGTAAAGCGGCCTGGGGGTTACTTACGTATACTAAAATGCGGTTTTCGCCCTGGTGATGCAGCACCTATGGCGTATGTGGAACTGGTAGAACGGGCATAATCAGCCTATTCAGTTATTGGCCTTCCCCTAAAATATACAACCGTATGTTTGCAATTGGCACGGATAACCCCATTTGGAACCCTAGGCTGGGCGCGAAGGCTGTAGTGCAAAGCCATAGGCCTTCCGCTACCCCCGGCGCGCCTTGTCTTTCAGTACAAATCAGCCAATAGATCGTTCCGTTAAGGAATATTTGTAGTGCTATCAACTATCAAATGGAAACTTATCGTAGGTGCGATCGCTTTAGGAATATCGTTAGCATCTACCACTACGGCGTACACCTTGTGAGTACCTGAAGCTAGTGGATACAGTACAAATTGAGTGGTTTTAAGGTTGCTCTTAACTCTACCCCCATCAAGGTACATTTGGATCCTGTGCTTATCCTTGAGTCTTGGGTTCAGCAGCATTTCAACCATAACCTGTCCCCTATCGGTCCGTAGTACCTGATTATTTCCAGGGCTGGCTATCCTAAATTCTTCATACTCGGAATTTGCCATTCCGGCGTCTTGGTTAACCGTATTGTTAGAACGTGGGCTGTTTGTTACTGAAGGTTCTGGATTGGGTGGAACTTGCGAATCACTTGTTTCTATATCAGAGAAATGGGCTTGACCATAGCTATCTACCCACCTGTATACTTCTCCGTAGGCGCTGGAAACACAAATGGAGGCGGCTAACAGGCCGCTTGCGATATGGCGTATGTACATAACGTATAATTCCCTTTTAATTCTAGTTTTCTAGCTTTAAATCTCTTTTAGACGCTCCAACATCAGTTTCGCGGCATGTTGTTCAGCACGACGGCGGCTGCTGCCACGACCCTCTGTGGTAGCAGAATATTCAGCTACACTGCAAAATACCCGAAATGATTGCTCGTGAGGAGCACCACAAGTTTTGGGGATTCCATATTCAGGCAACGGTATTCCCCGAGATTGCAGTAATTCTTGTAATCTAGTTTTAGGATCTTTGAGAACTTGCTCTGGATTGTGTTTTTGTAGCTGTTTTCCATATAGTCTCATCACTAGTTGGGACACGGCTGCAATTCCCCCGTCCAGATAGACTGCGGCAAATACCGCCTCCATGGCGTCGGACAAAATCGAGTCCCTTGTGTGTCCGCCGCTGCGCATTTCCCCAGTTCCCAAGCTCAAATATTCGCCTAATTCTAGCAATCTAGCCAGCTCCGCTAGGCTTTCCTTTTTGACCAATAAGGACCGCAAGCGACTAAGCTGGCCTTCATTCGCTTGCGGATGTTGTTTAAACAGGGCTTCGGCTATAATGAACCCAAGTAGCGCGTCGCCTAGGAACTCCAGTCTCTCATTATTAGGGTAACCAACACTTCTATGGGTTAAGGCTTGATGCAGGATGTCGGGCTTGGTGAATTTGTATCCTAGGCGTTGGATTAACTTGTCAACAGAGGACTTCAAGGTGAGGCTAACTCCACTGTGTTATCGAATATAATTACTATATCCATATTGCTCATAAGGTGTTGCCGCACCTCATATTTTACTTGTAGGTTGCGTCCTTGTTTTTTGACGGATTCTGTATCATTTTGGCTGAAGCGATTGATATTATTGACCTGCAACCGTTTGTTTAAGTAGTAACGGATGTTACTGGCGCTACCGTTTAGTTCGCCAGCTGTTTTCATTTCCTTGAGTACTGAGAGTATGGTGGCATTTTCCAGGTATATTGGGGCTACCTTTGTTCCGAATAATGCGATGGTTCCGCCCAGAATTAGCCATAACAGGACGTTAAACAGTGAGAATCCTGTTTGTTTGGGGTAAAAATGACTATGCATGTTGTTATACCTTGCGTTGTTTAATTAAGCTTCTAGGTTTTAGTGAATTGTTAGACCAATTCTGTTCCAGTCAACTAGGCTATCGCGATTGAGGTCCCAATTCATCCAGATAACAAAGGCCCGTCCTACGAGATTAGCTTCTGGTACTAGGCCCCAGCAGCGGCCATCGTTGCTGTTATCTCGGTTGTCTCCCATGACAAAGTAGTGACCGGGTGGAATGGGGGTATTGGGTAAAAAGTGGCAATCTGGGGTAAAATCTGGGGTTAGGGGACGAATCAGTATAGGATGTTTTACTGTGTCAAGTTGCTCCGTGGATTGAAAGGATCCACTTTCTCCCGCCCCTGAACCAACTCCAGTGTAAATTCCACCCTTGGTCTGTTGGGCGACTAATCCGTTGACGTAAAGGGTTTTATTTTTATAGCTTACTACGTCACCAGGCACCCCTATAACGCGCTTGATGTAGTCAAGGTTGGGATTTTGTGGATAGCGAAATACCAAGACATCACCGCGGTGTGGGGTACCAACATCAACAACCTTGGTATTCAATACTGGTAATCTCAGGCCATAGGCGTATTTATTTACTAAGATAAAATCTCCAATCAGCAGTGTTGGCATCATGGATCCGGAGGGAATACGGAATGGTTCTACCACGAACGACCTTAATACTAGGACAATGAAGAATACGGGAAAAAATGATTTTGAATATTCTACGATTATGGGTTTATGTTTGGACGCTTTTCGAAATCGCGCAAAAAATATTGCGTCGATTAGCCAGATGATACCAGTTACGGCGGTTGCTATTACTAAAAAAGTTGGAAAGTCAATTGACATTATTTACTCGCATGGGCAATGGATGTGTATTGTTAAAATATATGCTCTGGCTCTGAACATGGTGACGGCTACACAATAGCTTTACTCCAGTAAAAACTTTTACTTCAAGCTCCACTTTTATTCCGTAACCTACTTATTTTTATCTACTTGTAATACAGCAAGGAAGGCCTCTTGAGGTATTTCTACGCGACCGACTTGTTTCATGCGTTTTTTGCCGGCCTTTTGCTTATCCAGGAGTTTGCGTTTACGGGATACGTCGCCACCGTAGCATTTGGCCAGCACATCTTTACGCAGGGCTTTGACCGTAGTGCGGGCAATGACTTTACTGCCTATGGCAGCTTGAATTGCAACTTCGAACATTTGGCGTGGAATTAACTCTTTCATCCGTATTGCTAGATCGCGGCCTTTAGTCTGAGACTGCAGACGATGTACAATGACTGATAGGGCGTCGACTTTTTCGCCATTGATCAGCAAATCTAACTTTATCAGGTCGGCAGCTTGAAAGCGTTTAAAATCATATTCAAAGGATGCATACCCGCGGCTGCAAGATTTTAGGCGATCGAAAAAGTCTAATACCACTTCATTCATGGGTAATTCGTAGGTAAGCTGAACCTGGCCGCCTAAGTAGCGCATGTCCTTCTGTATACCACGTTTTTCGGTGCATAGGCCAAGTACTGCCCCCAGGTGAATTTGCGGGGTCAGTATGTGAGCCTCAATGATTGGTTCTCTAATTTCTTGTATTGTTCCAAGTTCAGGTAAATCAGCTGGATTCTCTATGTGTAAGATAGAGCCATCAAGCCTAGCTATTTCGTAAACCACTGTAGGTGCTGTGGTAATCAGGTTGAGATCATACTCGCGTTCCAGGCGCTCTTGAACTATTTCCATATGTAACATGCCTAAAAAGCCACAGCGAAAACCAAAACCCAGAGCTTGGGATACCTCGGGTTCAAAATTTAATGCTGCATCATTTAAACGCAATTTTTGCAGAGATTCGCGTAGATCCTCGTATTGATCAGCCTCTATGGGATATAAACCGGCAAAAACCCGGGGCCTAATTTTGGCAAAACCGGGCAAGGGGTGCAAGGCCCGTGCATGTTCGAGGGTAATGGTATCGCCAACTGGTGCTCCATCTATTTCTTTGATACCAGAAGTAATAAATCCAACCTCACCGGTTCCTAGCGAGGTTTTTTGAAGCATCTTGGGGGTAAATACCCCAACTCGCTCTACCTGGTAGACTCGTCCCGTAGACATCATGCAGATTTTATCTTTAAGCCGCAATTCACCATTGACAATGCGGATTAAGGATACCACACCTAGGTAAGAATCAAACCAGGAATCAATAATCAGGGCCTGGAGCGGAGCTTCTTTACTGCCTTTGGGAGCTGGGATATTCTCAACTAGGGCCTCAAGTAAATCTTGAATTCCCACCCCGGTTTTAGCGCTAACTTTGAGGGCGTTTTTAGCTTCTAAACCGATAATCTCTTCAATTTCCATGACCACCCGTTCGGGTTCCGCAGATGGAAGGTCAATTTTGTTCAACACCGGAAGGACTTCCAAACCTTGGTCGATTGCTGTATAGCAATTAGCCACACTTTGGGCTTCAACTCCTTGCGCGGCATCTACAACTAGGAGGGCACCTTCGCAAGCGGCCAGGGATCTTGAGACTTCATAGGAAAAGTCTACATGGCCTGGTGTATCAATAAAATTAAGTTGGTAGGCATTGCCGTCTTTGGAGTTAAATGTTAAGGTAACACTTTGAGCTTTGATCGTTATACCACGTTCGCGTTCTAAATCCATAGAATCTAGGACTTGTTCCGCCATCTCACGATCGCTTAGGCCGCCGCATGTTTGGATAAAACGATCGGCAATGGTAGACTTACCATGATCAATATGGGCAATAATAGAAAAGTTACGAATGTGGCTTAGGTCGGTCATGAACTGTTACTATTCACAGGATTTGAGCTAATTTTACTGTCAAAAATCAAGCCCGCAAGCAGGATTTACCAGGGGCGTTATATAATATATGTATGCACTTGAGCATGGCAATTTTATTTTTTCGATTGTTTGACGGTTGTTAAATTTTGATGTGATATACAAATTAAAATCTAATACAATAATGATTTTGGCATTGGTTGGTATGAGTGTGACCGGCTGAGCAAGTTGCTGGCTAATACCTATGTTGAGAGGACGTATTTAAGGTCCTAATATGGAACGTGTATGTTCTGAAGATGAAACGGTTGCGTAGCACGGGTGCAATAGCTAAAGAGGAATGACATGGAGAACCTAAGGGGCACCACTATTCTTTCGGTGAGAAGAGATGGCAGGGTGGTTATTGGCGCAGATGGTCAAGTGACTATTGGGAATACGGTTATAAAAAGTAACGCGCGAAAAGTACGTAGACTGTTTAAAGATCAGGTTTTAGTGGGATTTGCTGGGGCCACGGCGGATGCGTTCACTCTATTTGAGCGTTTTGAGGGTAAGTTGGAAAAACATAGTGGAAACCTAGTTAGATCCGCTGTAGAATTAGCTAAGGATTGGCGAACCGACAGGACATTGCGCCGTTTGGAAGCGATGATGTGTACCGCTGATGCCCATAGTTCACTAATAATATCAGGTAATGGTGACGTGATAGAACCTGAATATGATTTAATGGCTATTGGATCCGGAGGTAATTTTGCCCATTCTGCGGCCCGAGCATTATTAGAAAATACCACTTTACCGGCCAAGCTTATAGTGGAGAAGGCCTTGACTATTGCTGCCGATATATGTGTTTATACCAATCATAACTTAGTCCTAGAAGAACTGGATAGTAAGGCCAGTTAAATTTAATTACTTGAATAATCTAACTCCTGCTTTTGCACTATTGAGCAATTCATGTCCAGTATCTCTCCTCAAGAAATCGTTACTGAATTAAATAAACATATTGTTGGTCAGGCCGATGCTAAGCGCGCCGTGGCAGTAGCAATGCGTAACCGTTGGCGCCGCGCTCAGGTTTCAGAACCTTTGCGTAGTGAAATAACACCTAAGAACATCCTGATGATAGGTCCCACTGGGGTTGGCAAAACCGAGATCGCAAGACGTTTGGCCAAGTTGGCTAATGCCCCTTTTATCAAGGTTGAAGCCACCAAATTTACCGAAGTGGGTTATGTGGGACGCGATGTCGAAACTATTATCCGCGATCTAGTTGATGTGTCAGTAAAATTGCTGCGCGAGGAAGAAAAGCAAAAGGTTTCCATTCAAGCCTTCGAGGCTGCCGAAGAACGCATTTTAGATGCTTTATTACCAACGCCTGCATCCTACGGTTTTGAAGACGATTCTGAAATAAAACCCAAGATTCCGGCCGCAACCCGAGAGCGCATGCGCCACAAATTGCGCAATGGTGAATTGGATCAAAGAGAAGTTGACATTGAAACTAGTCCCACTGTATTTGGGGTAGAAATAATGGCACCTCCTGGCATGGAGGAGATGACCAATCAGCTACAGGGACTATTCCAAAGTTTAGGTAAAAACCGCGTTAAATATCGCAAGTTACGAGTCAAAGATGCCCTCAAAGTCCTGCGTGATGAAGAGGCTCAAAAGCGCATTAATGAAGAAGATCTCAAGGTGCGAGCCCTAGAACTAGTCGAACAACATGGAATTGTTTTTATCGACGAGCTAGACAAGGTTACCAAACGCGGAGAGTATAGCGGTCCGGATGTATCTCGTGAGGGCGTACAAAGAGATCTGCTACCGTTGGTAGAAGGTTGTACTGTATCCACTAAGTATGGTACCGTGCGTACCGATCATATCTTATTCATCGCTTCAGGTGCCTTTCATCTGGCAAAACCGGCCGACCTAATTCCAGAATTACAAGGGCGCCTACCAATTCGAGTTGAGCTAAGTGCCTTGACGGCTCAAGATTTTATTCGAATTCTAACGGAACCGGATGCTTCACTAACTGATCAGTATAAAGCCTTGCTTGCTACTGAAAATGTGCAGCTGGAATTTACGGCAGATAGTATTAATCGTATCGCGGAACTTGCGTACCAAATCAATGAATCTACCGAAAATATAGGCGCTAGAAGATTACATACAGTGTTAGAAAGGCTCCTAGAAACTCTATCGTTCAGCGCTTCGGAGCATGCTGGTACCAAAGTTATCATAGATGCCGGTTATGTGGATAAGCAATTGTCTGATTTGGCTGCTAATGAAGACCTAAGTCGTTATATTTTGTAATTATAAATTTTATACAG
>JXSN01000625.1 GCA_001276605.1 Achromatium sp. WMS2 | reverse complement strand
TGTTTTTAGAAAGGTCACAACAGCACCTGCTACCATGAGGCCGAGGTGCGCTTGCGAACTGATGCAGATTAATGCACTAAAACTAATTGCTAACGATGTTAGCTTTGATCTGTAGTGCAACCTCTAGTGCCTTGAGGCCAACTGCTCCGGTCACAATTGGTGTGGATTTGGTACGTATGGTGTCTATGAAGGCCGCTAGTTCAGCATCTAGCGGCTTAGTTGGCTGTATTTGGATCCTTTCACGTTGAATGTCGGGCCAGGTACTATGCGGTGTCGGAATGGGCGTGGCAATATCCAAGGTTTGTTCTGTCATATCCAGTGAAAGGTATGTCATAGGTTGAAATACCCTGATACTTCTGAACTTGGTCTCTGAAACTCTACTTGCCACGATATTGGCTACAGTCCCATCGGTAAATTCTAAGCGGGCGTTGGCAATATCTATGTGTTCGGTAAGAACCGCGGACCCTACTGCGGCAACATGCTTTAGTGGCGCTGGTACCAGGGACAATATGATGTCGAGATCGTGAATCATGAGGTCAGAAATTACATCGACGTCGGCGGCGCGTCCTGAAAAGCCCCCCATGCGCTGAGCTTCGATGAATTTAGGATTTTTGATTCTAGCCGCTAGTTCCATAACCCCGGGGTTGAAACGTTCCAGATGGCCAATCTGAAGTATGGCACCATACGTACCAAATCCACACCAATTGTGACCGGAGCAGTTGGCCTCAAGGCACTAGAGGTTGCACTACAGATCAAAGCTAACATCGTTAGCAATTAGTTTTAGTGCATTAATCTGCATCAGTTCGCAAGCGCACCTCGGCCTCATGGTAGCAGGTGCTGTTGTGACCTTTCTAAAAACA
>JXSN01000624.1 GCA_001276605.1 Achromatium sp. WMS2 | reverse complement strand
TTACAGGCACAAGGCTCGGTATTGACCAACAAATATGCGGAGGGATATCCGGATAAGCGCTATTATGGGGGTTGTGAATATGTGGATATAGTGGAACAACTAGCCATAGACAGAGCCAAAGCATTATTTGGCGCTGCTTATGCCAATGTACAACCACACTCCGGTTCACAAGCTAACGCGGCAATTACATGCATCAGAGGGCCACCCTGAATTCCGGGAAAAACTAGCGAGTTTAGTTTCTTGGCTAAATCTGGATTATTCCGAGCTAGTATTAGACCACCGCGGGGACCACGCAGGGTTTTGTGTGTAGTTGAGGTGGTTACATCCGCTATTGGTACCGGATTAGGATATAAACCTGCCGCGACTAAACCTGCCACGTGAGCCATATCCACTAAAAGGTATGCACCTACTGCATCGGCAATGTCACGAAACCGTTGCCAGTCGACAATGCGCGAATAAGCGGAAAATCCAGCTATGATTAATTTGGGATGGTGAACCTGAGCTAATTGCTCAACTTGGTCGTAGTCTATTACGCCAGTGTTAATGTCCAAACCATATTGTACCGAGTTGTATATTTTACCCGAAAAATTTGGTTTAGCACCATGGGTTAAATGGCCACCATGTGCTAAACTCATACCCAGTACGGTGTCACCTGGGGCACATAATGCCATGTATACCGCCGCGTTAGCTTGTGAACCGGAGTGTGGTTGTACATTGGCATAAGCAGCGCCAAATAATGCTTTGGCTCTGTCTATGGCTAGTTGTTCCACTATATCCACATATTCACAACCCCCATAATAGCGCTTATCCGGATATCCCTCCGCATATTTGTTGGTCAATACCGAGCCTTGTGCCTGTAA
>JXSN01000623.1 GCA_001276605.1 Achromatium sp. WMS2 | reverse complement strand
GTGAAGACTGATGTCGTTCGGCAGCCTAACGGAACGGTCCATGTGACCATCCTGTGAGTGATTCGATTATGGGAAGTGTTCTCCCCACGTGAACGTCGAACCCTGCCATAGCGTCGACACCCCGTCGTAGGGTTGTTTCATGATGACCAACGACCGTTCGCTCCCCTCCGATCTTCCCACCACAGTGCACCCAGCAGCCAGAGCCGGGGCGATCTTGCGGGTAGCCATCGCCAACGGGAAGTTCCATGGGGTGATGAATAGGCACGGACCGACGGGACGCTTGGTGACCAACTGACGGATGTTGCCCTCCGGCAGCAAGCCGTAGTCACCGCGGATGCGTACCGCCTCCTCCGAGAACCAGCGCAGGAATTCGGAGCCATACGTGACCTCGCCGTAGGACTCCGCGAGCGGCTTGCCCATCTCGAGGGTCATGAGGCGGGCGAAGTCATCCTTGCGCTCGGTGACGAGGTTAAAAGTCTTGCGCAGGATTTCGGCACGCTCCCGCGGGGCGGTGTCGGCCCAAGAGTGCTGGGCGCGAACAGCAGCGTCAAGGGCATCGGTGCCCTGGTCAACAGAGGCATCGGCGATGGCGACGAGGGGCTTCTCGGTGGCGGGATTGATGACGTCGAAGGTGCGGGACGCCTCGGCGTCCACCCATTCTCCGTCAATGAGCAACTGGGTGGGAAGATCGGAGGGGAGCGAACGGTCGTTGGTCATCATGAAACAACCCTACGACGGGGTGTCGACGCTATGGCAGGGTTCGACGTTCACGTGGGGAGAACACTTCCCATAATCGAATCACTCACAGGATGGTCACATGGACCGTTCCGTTAGGCTGCCGAACGACATCAGTCTTCACG
>JXSN01000622.1 GCA_001276605.1 Achromatium sp. WMS2 | reverse complement strand
CAGGTTCCAAGTCCGGCGGTACTGCTGGCAATATTGAGATAACCGCAACTGGACTGCTGCAATTAATTAATGGTGGCCAAATCCAGGGTAGTGCTTATGCCCAAGGTGATGCGGGAACTATAACCGTAACGGCAAATAACTTATTTATTGATAATCAAAACTTTAGTTCTACAAATGTTACGCCCCGTACACGGATTACTAACCGTACTTGTATCCAAATTTCGATAGGCAACGGCCACCAAGTCGGCGGCGGCCGCTGCATCTGGTACTGTAAGTGAAATGTTACCACTTATTCCCTCGGGTGCAGCAGCCTGAATCACATTGTGCCCAGAGTTAGCCACAAATAGCTCGCGTTCTTGGCCCCCTACTGCGAGGTCATTGTTGCTGGCGATAACACCAAATTCGCGTATGTTAATATTCCCGCCTT
Source organism: Achromatium sp. WMS2 (assembly GCA_001276605.1). Lineage (GTDB taxonomy): Bacteria > Pseudomonadota > Gammaproteobacteria > Chromatiales > Chromatiaceae > WMS2. The sequence continues at coordinate 434 of JXSN01000622.1, read as the reverse complement.
TGGCACCTTGGGCTGTATTGGCCTGAATAAAACCGGTGTCCATAATCAAGTATCTACCACTTATTTCTATGCTGCCTCCATTCCCCAGCTTATGAGCTGAAGTGGTGATTTGGCCGTTAGCAAGGGTTAATACCGGAGTAATTAAGGTTATGGGGCCACCATCACCTACAGCAGCAATTGTGGTAATCGCAGCATTTTCTATCCGTAATGCCCCATGCGCAGTTACCACAACTTGTCCTGCATTATTGCTGCCTTGGTTCTGACTAGTTATGGTACCATTGTTGATAATATTGGCATTATTAGCTGTCACCATTATTTTGCCAGCTGCTCCCGTAGCTGTCGGCCCTGCTATTGAGGTAATACCAGTGAATGAGGACGTAACATTTGTAGAACTAAAGTTTTGATTATCAATAAATAAGTTATTTGCCGTTACG
>JXSN01000621.1 GCA_001276605.1 Achromatium sp. WMS2 | reverse complement strand
CAAGTTAATCACCTCTCCATCAATAGAGTTGGTATCGTGGTATAGCAAAGTACGGTTTAAGCATGCAACCCTACTTACGTAGCTAGAGATGAAGGCTATGTCATGTGAAACCACTAATATGGTCATGCGCAAATTAAGCGTCTTTAACAAATCGAAAATCTCACTTTCTACACGTTGATCGATATTAGCAGTTGGCTCATCTAAAATCAATAAGCTAGGATTACTTACTAATGCTCTAGCCAATAAGACCCGTTGCAATTGTCCACCTGATAATGCGCCGATTTGTCGAGTAGCTATATCCTTCGCTTCTACTTCTTTTAATGCTTTTTGCACTGCCGTGCGATCGGTCTTAGTATAACGACTGAACGTAATTCCTGATTTAAGTCGTCCCATCAAAACCGCTCGTTCTACTGTAATGGGGAAATCTTTAGCAAAATTTGGATATTGAGGGACATATCCTATTTGGTGTCTCGCATCTTTAGGTAATTTATCCATAACTAAGATGTGTCCTTTTTGGGGGATAAGAATTCCTAAAATCAATTTCAATAAAGTGCTCTTACCACCAGCATTAGGTCCCACAATACCTACAAATTCTCCTTGTTTTATTTCCAAATTAACATTTTCAAGCACTGCAAGTGTATCATACGCAAAATTTATTCCTTTAATCAATACGGCTGATTCGATCAACGTGTAGAAAGTGAGATTTTCGATTTGTTAAAGACGCTTAATTTGCGCATGACCATATTAGTGGTTTCACATGACATAGCCTTCATCTCTAGCTACGTAAGTAGGGTTGCATGCTTAAACCGTACTTTGCTATACCACGATACCAACTCTATTGATGGAGAGGTGATTAACTTG
>JXSN01000620.1 GCA_001276605.1 Achromatium sp. WMS2 | reverse complement strand
GAGTATATTCCTAGGTTGTTACGGGATGAGTTGGATAAGAAATAGCGCCGGGCAATGGGTAAAAAATTTGCCTAAATTAAACGGTAAGGCATGCATGTGCTTACGCTATCGCTAATCGCACCTACGGACCTGTGGATATTTTGCCATTATGTGCTATACTCAAGTTATTACATTTTAGACTTTCAATGGTACCTAACAAATGCCCAACACCGAACATTCCAATGATGAACCCTGGTTGCACAAAAAAATCGATAAGATTGATTATTTCGTGCACCGTCCCACGCGCCAATCTGGTATCCACATTCGTGGTCTGGCTACGTTATGTGGGGTTGATCATAAAGCAATACGTAGTGCTATTGAGAGGGCCACAAAGGCCGAAAAAGCCGAGGGGACCTTGGGGAAAAATTATGAGACTGAACTTTATAAATTATTGAAAAATAGAAATATTTTTCTCGTAGACTTGGGGAAAAATTCGCCTAAGCTAAACGGGAAAGAAGTCAAGGTAATCCTTGCCAGCGTATGTTTTGACATTGCCTATTATTATTTAAGTCAAGGTTACCAGGAAGCATTTAAAACCGTAGGTGACATGGGCCGTCTTGGAGCGGAAAGTTTCGTATTTTACAAAACTGGGTTTGATGTTATGGAGCATTTGCAGGTAAATAGTACAATTGTTGATGGCATTGAAGTCTAAAATGTAATAACTTGAGTATAGCACATAATGGCAAAATATCCACAGGTCCGTAGGTGCGATTAGCGATAGCGTAAGCACATGCATGCCTTACCGTTTAATTTAGGCAAATTTTTTACCCATTGCCCGGCGCTATTTCTTATCCAACTCATCCCGTAACAACCTAGGAATATACTC
>JXSN01000619.1 GCA_001276605.1 Achromatium sp. WMS2 | reverse complement strand
TCCCATAAATCACGCAAGGTTTGCTGTTTTTTGGGTGCATCACCTATTTCAATATCATTATTAAAATACTTGCTAATTGGATGATTAGCAAAGCTTACCTGCGGATTAGCAGGTCGGAACCCATATTTGAGTAGATCCTCTTGAGCCTCTTGACCCAATAGGTACTTCACAAAAGCTTTGGTCGCAAGGTCTTTCCTTGGTAAACCAGCTAATAGTACCTTAACCTGTAGTGATCTAGCCCAGGTATCGGCTCAAAACCGTTATTCTAAGATAAAGGCCGGTGGTCGTGGTAAATTAGATCTAGAAATGACCACATCTAACTCTGGTCAAAGTATGTATGTATCCTGCGTGTATTCAATAGTTGATGCTTTGGACCCATCCGAAGTTGAAGAAAAATTAAATTCTCAGCCAGATCTAGAGGATAAAGTTAAGGCCTTCTTCAAGGAAGTAACGTTTGAAATTCCATCTACCACAACCTTGACGATAAAACCAGAAGGGCAATTTTTGCACCCGAATGGTATCAGCTACAAACATTTGGCCATAGCCACTTACGAAAGCTTTTTACCAGAGTTAGATCAAAAGTTTAAAGAGCAGGGTAGGACTATGGAGGTTATATACCCTTCAGTGAGTATACTTAACAATTTTCCGGCAGTACGTATCACTACCGAAGGCAAAAATGGCCTTGCAACCAAAGCTTTTGTGAAGTACCTATTGGGTCAAGAGGCTCAAGAGGATCTACTCAAATATGGGTTCCGACCTGCTAATCCGCAGGTAAGCTTTGCTAATCATCCAATTAGCAAGTATTTTAATAATGATATTGAAATAGGTGATGCACCCAAAAAACAGCAAACCTTGCGTGATTTATGGGA
>JXSN01000618.1 GCA_001276605.1 Achromatium sp. WMS2 | reverse complement strand
GGGTAGTTTTGCCATGATCGACATGGCCGATGGTGCCCACGTTCACGTGGGGCTTTTTGCGATCGAATTTAGACTTGGCCATAGGTTCAGTTTGATCCTTAAGAGGGTAAGTTACTATTTTTTAATGATGGACTCAGCAATATTGTTAGGGACTTCACTGTATTTGGAAAATTCCATGCTATAGGTGGCGCGCCCCTGGCTAAAACCACGCAAGGTGGTTGAGTAACCAAACATTTGAGCAAGTGGGACTTCGGCCCGGATTACTCGACCGGCGGGGGCGTCTTCCATACCTTGCACTATGCCACGCCGACTGTTTAGATCACCTATGACGTCCCCCATATAGTCTTCGGGGGTTACTACCTCGACCTTCATTATTGGTTCTAATAAGACCGGTTTGGCTTTTCTGACGCCTTCTTTGAAGGCCATCGATGCGGCAATTTTAAACGCCATTTCCGAAGAATCTACATCATGGTAGGATCCGTCATATATGGTTACTTTGACGTCGACTACGGGAAAACCTGCGATGACGCCATTTTCCATGGCTTCTTTGACGCCTTTGTTTATTGCCGGGACATATTCTTTAGGTATAACGCCACCGACTATGGCGTTGACAAATTCATATCCAGTGCCAGCTTCTTTGGGTTCCAGGCGTAGGTAAACATGTCCGTATTGGCCGCGGCCACCAGTTTGGCGTACAAATTTGTGCTCTTGCTCCACAGTGTTTCTAATGGTTTCGCGATAAGAAACTTGGGGGGCACCAACATTGGCTTCGACCTTGAATTCGCGCCGCATCCGATCGACAATGATGTCTAAATGCAATTCGCCCATACCCGAGATTATGGTCTGTCCAGTTTCCTCATCGGTGTGCACT
>JXSN01000617.1 GCA_001276605.1 Achromatium sp. WMS2 | reverse complement strand
GCTCACCGCGAGTTGCTAAATGCCTATCTAAACAATTATAAGCAACATTGAGTAAAGCACCCTTAAACCAGTTTATGTGAAGATCAGATTCAGCAAAGCTCCAGTCTAATACCTGATCCCAAGGCTTGAACCAGGTTACGAACTTCTTCGCTTGATCTGCCCAAAACGCTTCGGGGTTGGCTGTGGAATATCGATACCAATCTTGGTAACCAACAGCATTGATTAGAGCCCTTTTTTCTAGTTCAGCAGGCACTGGATACTTTTTTATCTCTGACATCAATAATTATCTCTGTGTTAATCCTGAATAAAATTTAATATTATTATTATGTGGCTATCAGCCATGGATCTAAAAGTCACAATAATTGGGCCAAAAGCCTAAGGCCTATGAAATTAGCCAATTTGTAACTAGATGGTTTTACCAAAGTTAGGTTATTACATTATTGTATAAGTGTTTTTCAAGCAGCCCCAGATCTTAGAGAATCTTCGATGGCTGTCATTGCTAGCTCCAGTATCGGTTTATTGACAGCTAACAACTTAGCTTGTTGATTACGAAATAATCTGCCAACTCCGATATTGGTCATTTCCAAAACCTTTACCCCCTTGTTATTGACAAATACATAAAAATCGTTAGTGTAACTTTTCCAAGTTAGTTTGACTCGAATGCAGCGGTTGTTGTCATTGATAATTTCAAGCCAACCCCGAAGCGTTTTGGGCAGATCAAGCGAAGAAGTTCGTAACCTGGTTCAAGCCTTGGGATCAGGTATTAGACTGGAGCTTTGCTGAATCTGATCTTCACATAAACTGGTTTAAGGGTGCTTTACTCAATGTTGCTTATAATTGTTTAGATAGGCATTTAGCAACTCGCGGTGAGC
>JXSN01000616.1 GCA_001276605.1 Achromatium sp. WMS2 | reverse complement strand
ATGCTCCCTAGGTGATAGCGAACTCTCCGTGGGTGAAATTGTAGACCGCACCGGTACATCTCAAAGTAACATATCTCAGCATTTAGAGCAATTACGCAATAAAAATATAGTAATCGCCCGCAAAGACGCCAATCGCATATTCTACCGCATTCGTAACCATAGACTATTAGAACTAATCAGCAGCATGCCAACGATCCTGACACCATTCCCGCACATTCCCATGTACATCGTATAATCCCCAGGCATTAGGCAGTTTTTCCCCTACCGGATGCGTTTTACTATTAGAATTATCATAATACCAGGCATAATCCCCCAACCTATTGGCAAGTCCTAGATAATCTTCAGGAGTGGCACGTTCCAGATTTAAAACGTATATCGCTGGTGTGGGATACCCAGATTCTTCTATGCTGTCATATACCTGTTCCAGCGGTTTGAGACTGGGACCGTGCAGTATGACGTTAGCACCATGAGCGGCGCAGGCTGTGGCGGCGGATTTGCCTATGCCGCCGCCGGCTCCGGTAATCAGTACTACTTTGTTGGCTAGCAAATTTGGGGGGGGTTGGTAGGTGGCTAAAGGTAGTGGGTGGGAGCTATTCACCTGAGCAGTTGTCCTTAAAATAAAGTGTCTATTGTTGATCGGGGTGTGGGTAACGGTCATCTAGGTTAGCAGGACACAGTACTCCACGCATGATGCTGATTAGTTCTAATAGTCTATGGTTACGAATGCGGTAGAATATGCGATTGGCGTCTTTGCGGGCGATTACTATATTTTTATTGCGTAATTGCTCTAAATGCTGAGATATGTTACTTTGAGATGTACCGGTGCGGTCTACAATTTCACCCACGGAGAGTTCGCTATCACCTAGGGAGCAT
>JXSN01000063.1 GCA_001276605.1 Achromatium sp. WMS2 | reverse complement strand
GTAAATAGTGGTTAAAATGAGAGAAAGTGCTACATGGCTTGCCTGTTGTGTTTGTCTAGCTACCCTGTTTTCTCCAATCCAGGCGTTTGGAGATAATGTGGTCTGTGTGTCCACTGCAAATGATTTGAGCACAGCTTTGGCCTTTGCCGCCACTATTGTTGGCAAATGTGGTCTTGGTTGCAGTAATAGTACCTGCAGCTACATAGGCGCCGCCAGTGTTTGAGGAGGACGCATTATTTTCCAATCTATTATGTGCAAGCACTATATTGGATGATGGATTGCTCATACTGATATGTAGCCCGCCACCATTGCCGCTGGTATTGTTACCATTACGTATAGTTAGACCCTCAACCGTAACATTGGCGACGAAATTGCCTACGGAAACGATCAAGACTGTAGCAACATTATTGCTATCTAATACGGTATTGGTGGGATCTAACACCCGTGCAGCACAATTAGCGGTGTAACCGCCTTGAATAGTTAAATCATAAGCCTCAGCTGGACCAGGGTAAGAAAAATTGCCCACATACAGTCCCCGAACTAACTTGATAACATCCGCCTGACCATTACCGGCGGCAAAGGCCAAAGCTGTGCTCAAATCATTTGCAGTGGACACACAGACCACATTATCTCCAAACGCCTGGATTGGAGAAAACAGGGTAGCTAGACAAACACAACAGGCAAGCCATGTAGCACTTTCTCTCATTTTAACCACTATTTACCACTCCTTTTTTAAACATATGCGTAAATACTTACCTAACCCATCTACATGGACCTCACCCCCGCTCCTCTCCATTGATGGAGAGGGGGGGTAAGGTTAATCTCCATGAATGGAGGGGGGTTAAGGTTAACTCACCCCGTCATTCCGGCATGGATTGCCGGAATCCAGATGCCAGGGATGGGATTAAATAAGGCCAAGTGATGTGGTAGGTAGTTACCATACCTTATTATTCAAGGTAAACAAGCTCTCATCCCAAAATCTAAACCCTCCGAGTGTACAGCAGTCAAGTTGATAATGCATCATCATAATGGTACAATTTCCAATCGCATAAAAACATAACAGCTTATTTTAAATACAAAAACTCCAGTACAAATACAACCATGCCTTATTATTCAAGGTAAACAAGCTCTCATCCCAAAATCTAAACCCTCCGAGTGTACAGCAGTCAAGTGGATAATGCATCACTATAACGGTACAATATGGTACAATTTCCAATCGCATAAAAACATCAATGGTTCGGACAGTTTTTAAGTAACAGCGAATTATGAGATAATGTCGTCTTCCACTGCAACAAGATTCAACCTAAACTCTCATGAAAATATTAGAAACTATTTTACAGCAAATGCCTGGCGTTTCTAAAATAGTGTACACGATCAGACAGAAAAAGGCTTAGAAATCTCAACTTTAGCCGTGATAAAATGTTACTGAACATACCGCATATAACATTTCAACGCGACAAACACTAGCCATCATTAAAGACGATAAATCCCGCGAGGACTTTTATCTTGAGCATTTAAAACAGGATCGTCAAGCCCTACCATCAACAGTCAAATACCTTGTAACTGATGGTTATTACAGCAAGAAAAAATGGCTTGATGACGTTACTGCTAGCAATATTCATCAAATTGGTAAATTACGCTATGACGCCAACTTACGCTGGATTTACAAGGGTTAACAAAAACCTCGAGGGCGGAAGCGCATCTATGATGGTAAAGTCAAATTTGACGATCTTGATAAATTTGATTCAGTTGGTACAAAAAATGGCATACAAATTTATACCTCTGTTGTTAACAGTGCTCGTTTTGAACGCAACTTGCGTATCGTTTACCTGTTAGAAAGAAAATAGGTGAAAAAAACAGAACCGCACTTCTTTTTTTTAACTGATCTTTTGCAAGATGCATTCACTATCTTGGATTATTACAAAGCACGTTTCCAAATCGAGTTTTTGTTTAGAGATGCCAAGCAATTCCTTGGCCTGAACCATTGTCAAGCTCGCTGCAGCGAATCATTACATTTTCATTGGGATGGCTTGTGCTGTTATACCTCCAGCTCGGTGGGTATAATTAGCTGTATATATGGTTTATCTGACCGTAAACGTGTATATCTAATTTATACAGGAGAATCAAAGACTATTTCCTTGTTAATCTCATAGCTTAATAATACCACAGCGTGACAAGCTATACCTTCACCAGTACCGGTAAATCCCATACCCTCAGTCGTAGTAGCCTTCACATTAGTCCGCTGAGCAGGAATTTTTAAATCTCCAGCTAAATTTTCGCGCATACTAGGAATATACTGGGCAAGCTTGGGAGCCTGAGCCACGATAGTCAAATCCGCATTATTTACGTTTAACCCTTGTTTTAGCAAAGTAGAAACTACGGCGCGCAACAGAATGCGGCTATCAATATCCCTGTATTGAGGACTAGTATCAGGGAAATGCTTACCGATATCGCCTAATCCAGCTGCTCCCAGTAATGCATCGCAAAGGGCATGAATTGCCACATCTCCATCCGAATGGGCCTCCAACCCCAAATGATATTTGATCCGCACCCCACATAGAATCAAAGGCCGCCCTACGACCAAACGATGGGCATCATAACCATGACCTATAAACATAATAAGGCATTCTCCATAAATGGTAAATTCTTTAATTAATATAGATTACCCAGTATAATTTAACCACTATTAAATATTTAAGCAGTCTATTCAATATTCTGTATCTGCTCGCGCATTTGTTCGATTAAAACTTTCATATCTACCGCCCTGTAGGTAATAGCCACATCGCCAACCTTAGATGTAACAGTATTAGTCTCACGATTGAGCTCTTGCATCAAAAAATCCAAACGGCGTCCTACAATACTGTCTTGAGTAATAACACGCTCTATTTCAGCTAAATGTGCTAAAATACGATCTATTTCCTCTTCGATATCCAAACGCTGGATGAGCAACAGCATCTCCTGCTCCAAACGCAATGGATCTACTTGTGTAATAAATTCTTTTAATTTATCCTGCAGTTGTTGACGAATATTAGCTAACATTTTAGGTACCGCGGCGCGTATATCTAGGGCGTGTTGCTGCAACTTTTGACAACGTGCGCGTAACACAGATTCTAAACGTGTACCTTCACGTATTCTAGTACTAATAAGACTTTCTAAGGTATACTTAAATAAGATTATAGCATTATCACGTACTGAATTCAGATCCGGAGTTTTTTCTTGCAGTACCCGCGGCCAGCGCATGATAGTTAAAGCACTGGGTGTATGAATACCATCCCAAATTTGCGCGATTTCTTGGGACGCAGCATGTAACATTTGCACCAAAGGTTTATTGAGTTGTAATTCTACTATTTGTTTGTCACCAGCTGGCTGATAGCGTAAAATACAGTCTACCTTGCCACGCTGTAGCCTTTGCGATATATGTTCCCTAATTACCGGCTCTATGGCACGCAACTCGTTAGGTATAACCATAGACATTTCTAGGTAACGATGATTTACGGACCGCACCTCCCATATTAAATCACCTTCTGAATCCTGATATTGTTCTCTTGAAAACGCTGTCATACTGCTGATCATAGTGATTAAATTCTCGTGTAATTAATAACTTAGGCTGAAATGCGGCTGTTTCTCATAGCCAGCCCACGACATAATAAATTAAGGATAAGCCAAAGATTTATAATTTTTTTACTTACTGGTATTCTATGAGTTATCCTATTGAACTTAGTCGAAAAAAGAAAGGATTTTATTCTTAAGCTACGCTAGGGCGTGTTGACATGGTGTTATTCTGCTTATGTTATTGTGGGTGCGCTAGAGTGTCCCCGGCCGCGTTCCTGTACTGAAGTGTGGAAACGATCATGTTATGTTCTTATGTTACGCCGGAGCGTGGAAACGAGCATAATGGTATAAGTTGGATAGCAGGGGCTTCTATACAGCTAACTTAACTGGTACGTATCACAGCTGCGTGCTAGGTAGTTAAGAGAATACGCGTGTCAACATGCCCTATCCAATTGCTAGTTCAAGTTTTCATTTTCAAAGCTGACCATGTAGCGAAGCAAGTCTAAATTAATCAAATTCCATTCACACCGGTGCTGGTCGTTGACTACTGCGTAAATTTGTCCCATGGCTCTTTTACTTTAGCCTTGCTATATTTAGTTAATATTTTAATATTAATCCTATACCATAACAACACAATTGGGAATTAACATGAGCAATACAGCCGGAACTGCACCAACCCGCCACTACTTACCTCCTGGTAGCGTACTAGACTGTTATCGTGTCGAAGAAAAAATCGGTAGTGGTGGATTTAGCCTAATATATCTTGCCGTGGATGAAGATGGTGGAGGTGAAGTAGTCATTAAGGAATTTATGCCTAAAAAATTTGCACGCCGTGATGAAAGTTTTCGGGTTATCCCCATAGACGAACAGGCGCAGGATAGCCTAAATCGTGGTAAAGCCTTGTTTTTTCAAGAAGTAGCTGCTCTATCGGCGTTACGTCATCCTAATGTAGTTGCGATTCGTGGCTTCTTTCTTGCCAACCGTACTGCTTACATGGTAATGGAATATTATCGTGGCAAAAATTTGGCTGCATTTATAAAACAACGTAAGGGTGATTTAAGTACAAGCTTTATCCTTAGGGTGTTTTTACCGATATTAGATGCTGTAAACATGATCCATACGCGGCAATATCTACATTTGGACATCAAACCCAATAATATTTACTTGTGTACAGCGGGGAATGAACCTATATTATTAGATTTTGGGGCAGTACACCAACTTAAGGATGGTAATCAACGTCGAGGCAGCCAGGTTATTACTGCTGGTTATTCGCCCATAGAGCAATATTACCAAAGTGGGACTATAGGGCCTTGGAGTGACGTATACGCTATAGGAGCAAGTATTCGGGCCTGTATGGAGGCGCGTGCTCCTATGACTTCCCTGGACCGGGTCAAGATAACAGATCCAGCCAAGGCCATGAAACCAATCACAGAGGTTCTGAAAGACCGTTATCCTGAATATTTACTTGAGTGCATTGATTGGGCTATGGAAATGGATCCGCAAGCCCGTCCCAAAGATGCTGGTGAACTTCTAGCGGCAATTCAAAGCAAACGCGGTCGCCCAAAGGATAAACCTGTAGGCTCAAAATATTCACCAACATAAGATTCAATTGGCATAATAACATGTTGTATAATAGCAAGTTTGAAGTAGCCAATGTTAGTCTATTGGGTAATCGCAAGGTAAATCAGGATCGATGTGCCATCTTTAGTTATGGTGATTGTGCCCTATTGTTATTGTCCGATGGTTTAGGTGGACATCCCAGAGGTGAGGTAGCGGCACAAATTTTTATCGATACTGGTAGAACAGCGTTTTCTGATATTACTAAACCTATATCCGATCCCAATGCCTTTTTTGAAGAAATTTTGCAGGTGTCCCATCAAAAGATCTTAACGTTTGGGCGTAACCATAATCCGCCTATCAACCCTAAGTCTACGGCCGTATTAGCCCTAATCCAAAATGGTCAGGTATTTTGGGCTCATTTAGGCGATAGCCGATTATATTTATTTCGCAATAATCGTATAGTTATGCGTACTCGCGATCATTCTGTGGTAGAAACTATGCGCTACCAGAATGGAGAACCACTTAATCCTAATATTATGCGTTATCGCAATTTAGTTACTCATTGTTTAGGAAGCAGTCGGCATAAGCCTGAAATTAAAACAGATAACTCTATGGTTTTAGAACCTCTAGATACATTACTCCTATGTACAGACGGGTTGTGGGGACAATTGAGTGATGAAATACTAGAAACCAAGATCAGGACCAAAGGCTCACTAGAGTATTTGGCTGCTGAATTGGCTCAGGATGCTGGAAGACTAGCTGCTCCTAACAGCGATAACGTTACACTGATCATTTTACGTTGGCTAGAAGGTGCTTTTAAAGAGGAACTTCCACAACCTCCACGTCAAAAACTCATATTGAAGGACTTAACTAGTGACCAGAATAAGGCCAAAAAACAGGCGCCCAAGGTAGATGATCCTGAATTGTTAGAGGCTCTTGCTACCCTCCGTAGCGCCATAGATGAGCTGGAATCATCCAAAAAGAAGTAATAACCTAATCTATATGGACCTACTTCAGGTTTTTAATAATATTATTGAAAAATACTGCAGTTAAATTTCTGTGGGTTTAGCTTACACTATTCCCACCACAGGTATCTGCTAGTGGGGTGTGTTTACATGTGTATTGTCGTAACTATCTACCATATAGCTGTGACGTTTGCCAATCAGGCTAGACGGATATCAGCTTTGGGCTAGCCCAACGTCCTCGATGTTCAACAATACTTAACATATGGTAATGTTATAAGCACGTTTATTTATTTGTTTGTGGTAGGTTATATATTTTAATTGTTATAATATGGTTTTATGAGTTTAGAATATTAGAAAAACATGAAATATATGCAACACCATGTAACTTAAAAACCTTTAAAACCATATCTTTTATAGTTTTGAACGTTGAGTGCTTTAATTACAGCATAGTATTGCTGAATATGGTTTTGCGTTAAACAATTTCAGTGTTATGTTAGGCTAGTATAATAGCTGAGTTTTGTAATATCCTTGGTAAGAGGTTGGTATATAGTTCATACAAAAATAGGGTAGTAGTATAATGGCGTTCAATATACAAACGTTGGCACGGGAACCCAAAGTGCGCACGCCTTTGACGGCCGCCACTAGGAGGTTGAATTTTTTAAAGAAAGAAATCGAAGAACAAAAACGGCTGTTTGGCTCTTGGCAAACCGCAGTACGCCATTATGATCAAAGGATGACAGCTGAATTATTACCGCTGTGCGAAACGTTTTATACTAAATGCAATGAACTATTAGAATTATTAGACGAATTTTATGCCAATCGAGAATTTAATGCCATGCAACGCCGCAAACTTGCTCACTTTATTAGAGAGTTATGTGGTACCTTGCTTGCCGAGTATAGACTTGATAGCTTAGATCCATTATGCGCCAAATATATGTACCCAAATACTGAGAGCACTCAACCAAAAGTTAATGCCGAGTTAACAGACCCCACAGAATTTTTAGCTGGTGAACAGTCTAATTCGGGGATGGATGATGCCAATGAATTTAATAACCCATATGCTACTACTGCCGGATTAAGCCATAAAATATATTCTAATCGGCAAAAAAGCGTAAGTAGTCCCAAAAAGCGGCAAAAGACCGCTGCACAGCTGAAAAAAGAGCGTGAAGCCCAAGAAGAAGTCCTAAGGACCGATAAGTCAATTCGAGCTATATACCGGCAATTAACTGCACTTTTACATCCTGATCGAGAACTTAACCCTGATGAACAAGAACGTAAGACCAAATTGATGCAAAAGGTTAATGTGGCCTACAATAGCAAGGACTTTTTAAAGTTACTTGAGCTGCAACTTACAGTCATCCAGGCAAATCAGGATTATGCAACCGAAATAACCGAGAACCAAATCCGCGGTTATAACAAACTACTGCAAAATCAAATCGATGATTTAGAACACGAAATTCTAATTTTTGAGAATAGAGTTAAGTCTGAACTTGGACTTACCCCATATATGATCCTCTATCCTGAAGATTTAGACCAGCTAGTCAGCTCTAAAATTGGCAATATCAAAGATAAAATTGCGATTTTAGTTGCAGATTTGGCAGCGTTTAGGACGGATATCGCAAAATTAAAGGATTGGTTACGTAACTATCAGCTGACTTAAAATCAAACACTAATCACATTTATTTTGATTATGGTCTTTAGTTAAACTTGACAATACATGTGTTAACAATATACCCTAAAGGTATACTTTTTGCAAATGTTTACCTCAATTCCAAACCGAAGCTGATATAGTCAAGCATAAGGAGCCACGATTCCCCGCGCCTGCTGCCTCTGCTCTGCAATCAGCCCCATTAATTGGATATATTAGGTGTCAGCACCTTTCAGCCCGTAGGAGATATAAATACTATGGTGGTAAATTTAACACTACGCCAATGCTGCGGTGTTGTTTGCAGTATTTTATTGATACTAGCAAGCACCGCAACGGCTAAGCCCAGGGAACACTCAAAACTTCTGGATGGATGTCCAGACATGTTAACTGGGCTTAGGTCCAGTATATGGTCTAATCCTAACATCTCAGTCTGTTGGGAGCAGTCAGCGATGCCCTATGCCACGGAACGGGCTTGGGTACAGGACAGCATTCAGAATACCTGGGTTAAACATTCCAATTTAAAGGTAATCGGTTGGAAAACTTGTGGATCGGCAGAACCCGGCATCCACATCGGGGTAGCCGATGTTAATCCCCACACTGATGGTTTGGGCAATAAACTCAACGGTATTCCAAATGGCATGGTGCTAAACTTCACTTTTAACGATTGGGCAGCAGCCGATTGCAAACCACGCAAGGAGTACTGCATTCGTACTATAGCAGTGCATGAATTTGGTCATGCCTTGGGATTTACCCATGAACAAAATCGGAGAGATACTCCCAAAAGCTTGTGCTCTGGGCAAGAACAGGGGACCGTAGGTGATATCTTTTTGACTCCATGGGATCTAGACTCGGTAATGAATTATTGCAATCCTAAATGGTCAGGCGACGGCAAACTAAGTAGACTTGATATTGAGGGACTGCAAACCTGGTATGGAAAACCCAATGATCCATTCAGCCGTTATCAGGGACAATGGGTAGCAAAATTAACCTATAGTGATCCCTCATGCGTAGCAGATGATATTAGGCTAACTGTCGCTGGTAGAACCGTTACGGGCAAGGTAAAAACACCTTTTGGGTTAGAAATCCCCATTAGAGCACGCATTGATGAACAATCTAATCTCATTGGGTTAAATTTCCAGTTCAACAAAAAGGACCGCGTTACTCTCCAAGGAACTATCACAGATGGCGTAGTAAAAAGCACTGATTGCGGCTGTGGAACCTATCGTTTCAGAAGATAAACACAATAGAGGATTTGGATTTTAACTATGTTGCAAATCACGACCCAACTTGTATCACAAATGATAATTTTATCCCTTTTGTTCCTAGGTATCCAGCCTGTTAGTGCAGGTGGTAGAATAGCCTTGGTAATTGGCAATAGCAGATACCAGGCGGTTGCTCCGTTGGTGACCCCTGAAGCTGATGCCAGAGGCGTGGCTAAAGAACTTGTCAAATTCGGATTCAAGCTAGTTGGTGGCTCCGTACAACTTAATTTAAATAAAACTCAACTGGAACAAAGCATACACGATCTAGGCAGTCAAATGCGTGGTATGGATGTTGCGTTGCTGTACTATTCAGGACATGGTATTCAGGTGGGGGATGTTAATTACCTCATACCAATAAATGCCTCTGTCAGTCAAATCAACGATGTTAAAAATGAATTGGTATCCACCAATTTAGTATTAACCGAAATGAATAGCGCTAAAACACGACTAAATGTAGTTATTTTAGATGCTTGTCGTAATAATCCATTTGGAGCCAAAGGTACACGCAGTCTTAAAAACTTAGGTTTAGCTCAAATGCAAACACCTCCCAACACGATAATAGCTTTTGCGGCTCAACCTGGGCAAACATCTATAGATGATACTGCAAATGGCAATAGCCCATATGCGCAAGCACTAATTGCTGCTTTACGGCAACCCAACCTGGAATTACTTAGCTTATTCAACGAAGTTGGAACCGCTGTTAAACAACATACCAAAGGAATACAGCAACCTTGGGTTTTAGCTTCATCCACAGCTGGAAAATTTGTGTTGCACACCACGGAGTCTAGTGACAATAGCAACGCTAATACCACCACTAAAGTATCCTTTAACGAGGCTCAACCTCAGGCCAAGTCGGCTTGGCTACAGATAGACCCTAAGATTTCGGCAACTAGTATTAATCCACAACGTTTAGCCGGTCGCTCCTATTATTTACTGGATTCCAACAGCACCTGCAATGCCAATAGTCCCTCACGCACTAAGATAAAATCTTGGCGGGTACATTTAGAGTTTGCTGCCAATGGTCAGGTAAAAGTATGGGGTAAGTTATGTAATGATCAAGCCCATTGGATTTCCTGGTCTGAAGCTAAGGGCCGACTCAAAGTAAATCCAGATTTAACTCAAGTTAGCTACGACGGTCAAATATTGACCTATTTCCCGGCACCCCCTAAATTATGCCCCAATGGTATCTGGTGTCCAGTTGACGCGGGGCAATAGGCCCAGCAATTTTAGTTATATTCCGGCATTGATTGCACCGCTAAGCACTCGCAATGTCGGAATTACACATGTAAGGTCCGCAATACCAACTCGGGTTAACTGTTGGAGTAATCAATGCCAGCTAAGCAATTGCAAACTATCTTAATAATCATAACACTGACTGTATTTAGCAAGTTGGCAGTAGCCAATCAAGACCTACAACCTTGTCCAACTGTATGTCCAGACGGCTCAAGACCATATTTCTGCGTATGTCCAGTAACGAATAACTCACGTCCGCCAGTGGTCACCAATCCCAATCCAGTAACCAAACAGCCAACCAAACCCAATTGTTCACGGATGCCCAGTGGCAGTTCTGATTGCCCACCTGTGCCTGGAACAAAAGGGATAAAATTATCATTTGTGATACAAGTTGGGTCGTGATTTGCAACATAGTTAAAATCCAAATCCTCTATTGTTTTTACCTTGCCCGTAACGGTTCTACCAGCGACAGTTAGCCTAATATCATCTGCTACGCATGAGGGATCACTATAGGTTAATTTTGCTACCCATTGTCCCTGATAACGGCTGAATGGATCATTGGGTTAAATTTCCAGTTCAACAAAAAGGACCGCGTTACTCTCCAAGGAACTATCACAGATGGCGTAGTAAAAAGCACTGATTGCGGCTGTGGAACCTATCGTT
>JXSN01000615.1 GCA_001276605.1 Achromatium sp. WMS2 | reverse complement strand
CATGTAATGTGTGCAATGCAAAAAATTAAGATAATCCATTAGTCAAACTCATCCAAACCCCATAAAATCAAAACTGCTTACACGTTAGTACATTCAATATTTATTATTAAATTGTAACCGCGCACAATGCCGCTAACAATAAGGTAGTTTTGGAACTCCAAATATACCACTGGAAAACTGCGAACCGTACCTGACCTGTGATCATCGAATTATGCTAGAACATACCACCGATTTGATCACTGGTATTCGTATTGCACTACACGCGTTAGGTTTAAAACGCGCCATGATTGGGGTGGAAGACAATAAACCCGACGCCATTGCGGCCATTGCCAAATTATTACCAGCAGATGGTAGCATTAGCGTGCATGCCTTAGAGACTAAATACCCCCAAGGTGCGGAAAAGATGGTTATAGAGGCCATCTTAGGCCGTCAGGTACCAACTGGAGGCTTACCGGCCGATGTCGGCGTGGTTATGTTTAACGTTGGAACCCTAACCCAGATTGGATCTCTAGTCCCACAGCAACATGGCCTAATAGAGCGTGTGGTAACCGTTTCCGGCTTGGGAGTACAGCGTCCTGGCAACTATCTGGTACCCATTGGCACCCCATTACGCTTTTTATTTACCAATTTGAATAAGATTTTATGTAATTATCTAAATGTATTTAAAAAATTAGGAGAACAGGATCTGGTCCGCAGTTTTCCAGTGGTATATTTGGAGTTCCAAAACTACCTTATTGTTAGCGGCATTGTGCGCGGTTACAATTTAATAATAAATATTGAATGTACTAACGTGTAAGCAGTTTTGATTTTATGGGGTTTGGATGAGTTTGACTAATGGATTATCTTAATTTTTTGCATTGCACACATTACATG
>JXSN01000614.1 GCA_001276605.1 Achromatium sp. WMS2 | reverse complement strand
TAATTACTATTTGTAATTGCTTGCCGCGTTCTTAACCAACAGCCAATTTTTGAATTTAAGTCAGTAAATCTTACATCATTAGTGGTAAACGTAACGTTACACAAGCTCCACCTTCAGAGCAATTTTCCACCCAAATAATCCCCCCGTGTTCCTCAACTATCTTTTTAACAATGGCTAGACCCAAACCAGTACCACGTATTTTAGTAGTTACATAAGGCTCAAATGGATTATTTATTATATCTCTGGAAAAACCGGGTCCATTATCTTGGATTCTTATTTCTACACAGCACTGATCCTCAGCAGTTTTGCTTTGCGTATAGATAGTAATATTCCTAGCTTCCATATTTACTGTGGCTTCTTCAGCGTTTTTGATCAAATTGTGCAAAATCTGGCGCAATCTTAGTGAATCCCCTTTAATAACAGCGTTTTGAGCTTGTAAAATTACATGTATATGTTCATTATCTTCGTTATCCCGGTATAGGTAGGTAACATCCTCTATCAGGGAATCAATTTTTATCGGTTGAACCTGGATATTTATCGGACGTGCGTAATCCGAGAAGGCATTTACCATCGTTTTCATCGCTTCCACTTGCTGAACTATGGTATGAGTGGCTCGATCCAAAATTTCATGATTATCAGCATGCATATGCGGCAAGCATTTGCGTCGCAAGCGTTCAGCAGACAACTGGATTGGGGTCTAGCCATTGTTAAAAAGATAGTTGAGGAACACGGGGGGATTATTTGGGTGGAAAATTGCTCTGAAGGTGGAGCTTGTGTAACGTTACGTTTACCACTAATGATGTAAGATTTACTGACTTAAATTCAAAAATTGGCTGTTGGTTAAGAACGCGGCAAGCAATTACAAATAGTAATTA
>JXSN01000613.1 GCA_001276605.1 Achromatium sp. WMS2 | reverse complement strand
AGGTGCGTCTATTCCGGGTTGAGGTGTCTACACACCGCACGGATTGGGTTATAACTAACGACCCAGCTCAGGATTCTACAGTGGCAACACAAGATGTGTGTGGCTTCCGTTGGAAAATTGAGCAGTTGCACCGTGAAGGCAAACAATTGACAGGTATGGAACGTTGTCAATGTCGCAATGCCTTTATTCAACGTAATCACGTTGGTTGCGCCTTTTTGGTATGGGTTTGCTCAAACATTTTGCGGTTCAGACAGGTAAAACGGTTTATAAGCTCAAACACGGTCTCTTGGATGATTATCTTGTTCAGCAACTCAGAAATCCGTCACTTAAAATGGCTTTTGCGTAAGTCCTATCACAGATTGAACGTCATATTTCTCGAATGCATCTTGTAATAACTCAGTTTAACGGATATCACCACGCACTAGCACTGGTACTTGGCTAGTTATCTGCGCTATTCGCTGCATAAGGTCAGATTGACTGTTGCAAAAATTATCGTAAACCACCACTTCATGGCCAGCCTGCTGCAACACAACAGCTGTGTGACTACCTATATAACCTGCGCCGCCGGTTAATATTATCTTCATATCAAGGACTTTCTATCTTTGCCAAAAACATCACGCATCGTACTCACAACTCTCCCCGTAGCCAACCCATCCCCATAAGGATTCTTAGCCTGCGCCATAATAGCATAAGCATAATGGTCAGTCAGAAGACCAGCAACTTCTTTTTCGATACGGTCAGCATCGGCACCCACCAACTTTACGGTACCTGCCTGTACGCCTTCAGGTCTCTCAGTGGTATCTCGCATAACCAGAACCGGTCTACCCAAACTAGGAGCCTCCTCCTGCACTCCGCCTGAGTCAGTTAGTACCACTC
>JXSN01000612.1 GCA_001276605.1 Achromatium sp. WMS2 | reverse complement strand
TGATGCATTCAATGTATTTAAAAAAATCAATCATATGTTTGGAATGGAGGGAATAGTAGCTAGGTGTTTATACAGTGCTTCACCACAATCACTTTTATTGGCTGACACATTTTGTTGAAAAAAATCCATGCTCTGCAATGTATATGGGGGGAGGATGATTAAAAGTCAATGCCTCAGTTTTTGATGCTGCTTTTTTTTTGTAAAACACTGGCCTTTATCCACTATTTATGAGCTGATATTCTTATTAGATTTTGTATTGGGGTAGTATGATATTGTTTTACTCTTTAATTTGGCTTCTTGTTTTGTCTTACAGGCTTATTTCATGATGAAGTAAAGAAACAGAGCTACAGTGATTTCCCCCCTAAAATACACAACAATAAAACAAAAAATGACCAATTTACCTCAAAATTCCACTATGTTTATCAATTAGCCTTCAATAGTTTTCATCAAGGACGAATGAAAGTATCATTTTAAAACTCATTTACAGTAACAGTATTGACTTTTGTTCATGGTGGGTTGCTGGTTATTTATTGAATGACAATAACAAAAATCTACAGAAGAAAGTGTTTAACACTAGTATGACTTAAAAATTAGCAAGAATATATATATATATATATATATTTATATATATAATCTAAAAGCTTCTTTTAATGTGTTATTGTATTACATCATTGGAATGGTTAAAAAGCATAAGCAAAAAAACTGAGGCATTGACTTTTAATCATCCTCCCCCCATATACATTGCAGAGCATGGATTTTTTTCAACAAAATGTGTCAGCCAATAAAAGTGATTGTGGTGAAGCACTGTATAAACACCTAGCTACTATTCCCTCCATTCCAAACATATGATTGATTTTTTTAAATACATTGAATGCATCA
>JXSN01000611.1 GCA_001276605.1 Achromatium sp. WMS2 | reverse complement strand
TGCACAAATGCTAAGTACTAGCAATATGCTAAAAAGAATATTTTGGCAAAATCCATGAGGCTGAAATTTGCCGAAGGTGCTGGTTACTGTCAATTGATGTGGTGAAAATCTCTAATAAGTTTATTTACCTTTGGACTTGAGGTATTATGACTCACTATTTCGACAACAAGAGCGTAATTTTTTTATATAAATTTAGAGCACGCTTGATGCTTTCTAGGATCCAATCTGTGTTATTACCAAATACTCCGCCGCCTACCTTGGTAAGATATAGTTTGTTGCATCCAGTTCTATGGGCATTCAATATCGCAGCACAAATGGTTGCTTCATAGGTAGCTTCCAATATCAAACGGCTAAACTTTTCCCAATTCCGTAGCTTGCTGCTACAATAGGTAATTGGTAGGGCTGAACAATAGACCTGGGTGACATTGTGTCCAGTAGCAGCAATGGTAACTTGAGTGTTCCACTGTATGCCAACCTTTAGCAATTGACGTAATCTATCTAGCTTGGCGGCACTGGCAATGCTAAGGATGGCGTCTATATGGTGTAAGCCTGCTTCAGAAACCAGGGCGTAACCATTAGTCATGGTCCATAATTCATGGTTAAAATTACCTAAAGCTTTACCTATGTTTGCTAGGCAATCAATTTGCTGATTTGCTGATTGGATCCTAGAAAGCATCAAGCGTGCTCTAAATTTATATAAAAATTACGCTCTTGTTGTCGAAATAGTGAGTCATAATACCTCAAGTCCAAAGGTAAATAAACTTATTAGAGATTTTCACCACATCAATTGACAGTAACCAGCACCTTCGGCAAATTTCAGCCTCATGGATTTTGCCAAAATATTCTTTTTAGCATATTGCTAGTACTTAGCATTTGTGCA
>JXSN01000610.1 GCA_001276605.1 Achromatium sp. WMS2 | reverse complement strand
GCAAGCGCGCCAGGTGTGGAGTGAAGCTTTAAACCGTGCACCTAGCAATCAGTATATCCTTAAGGTTCAGGAGCGTTACGGAGTGCGTTTATAGTTTTGTATTAACCTGCGGCATTTTTGCAATTGCAGCCTTGGAGAATATTATTGTATATGGTTACTTAATTTTAATTTGGCAGATAAAACAGTTATAGGCACATGGGTGCTACATTTTTGTCCTAAACGCAGTAGGATGTGGGTTGGGTTTTGCTTAACCTACATGCTGTATTTTTTATCGTAATATACCGTGGAAAACAACATTGTTTGATAATGATTTTTCGTGCAAATACTGCTCAACCAGTTTGGTTAACCTAGTGTAGGCTTATGTACAACATAAGGAAAGAAATCCATTTTTGCTATGGACATCGCTTACTAAATCATACAGGTCCGTGCCGTTATTTACATGGGCACAATGCTATTGCGTTAATTTGTTTGAATAGTGAAGAATTAGATAAACTAGGGATGGTATGTGATTTTTCAGAACTTGGTCATTTTGCTAAAGCCTGGGTGGATCGTGAGCTAGACCACCAGTTGCTGTTGCATCAAGATGATCCTTTAATACCGTGGTTACAGCAAGCGGGGGAGCGGCATCGGGTATTAGCTTGTAACCCAACGGCTGAGAATATAGCTAAATTAATCTTCGAGGCTTTAGCCGCGGCCAAGTTTTCAGTGTCGGAAGTTACTGTATATGAAACTCCCACCGCTAGTGCAAGTTATTCTCACGCTACCGCCTATGGCCAAACGAGATAAATCGTTATGACAACTTTTTTCTTAGTTAGATTACTAACTGCGTTACTGACAATTTTTGGTGTAGCTTTAGCTGTATTTTTACTGTTACATTTAA
>JXSN01000609.1 GCA_001276605.1 Achromatium sp. WMS2 | reverse complement strand
GCATTCTGGTGAAGCGATCTGCTATATCATCTATGATATAATCATTTTTTAACTGTTGGTTGGGTAATAAACCTTCTAGATTAAGAGGAGTTTTACCAACTTCTTTGGGAACTAGATGTAGCATTTCGCCATCCCTGTGCTCCAAGGTTACTCCAGTAATTCGTGTCCTTGATAACTCCAATCATTACTATGCTTGCCGCCATGTACAACCAACCTGGTTCCATGAACTTATCTTCAGGCAAGTTAGGCTTACTCTTGCCAGAATTGGCTAACCAGCTAGACAAAGTTCATTCTGTAAAAATTGTGCATTCCGGAGAAACTATTACCCTCCAAGTGCTGGACGGCGAGTGGGTGGTAGTAGAAAAAGCTAATTACCCAGCTTTAGCTAGTCAAGTAAGAGAACTGTTGTTAGGACTGGCCCAAGCACAACGTCTTGAACCCAAAACTAGAATGCCAGATCACTACGCTGCCCTGGGTTTGACTGATTCAAATACAAGTGGTGGTGAAGCCAGCGTCGTCGAACTTAAGGCCCAGGCCGGCAACACAATAGCCAAGGTAACATTAGGGAAACGTCGACCTACCGCTAATGTTGATAATATCAGCGAATTTTATGCCCTAGTAGGTAATGACCCCCAAACCTGGTTGACCGAAGGTCAAATGCCAACCATAGGGGCGTCCGGTGCTTGGTTGCAGCGTAATTTATTGGAGTTATCAAGGACACGAATTACTGGAGTAACCTTGGAGCACAGGGATGGCGAAATGCTACATCTAGTTCCCAAAGAAGTTGGTAAAACTCCTCTTAATCTAGAAGGTTTATTACCCAACCAACAGTTAAAAAATGATTATATCATAGATGATATAGCAGATCGCTTCACCAGAATGC
>JXSN01000608.1 GCA_001276605.1 Achromatium sp. WMS2 | reverse complement strand
GTTGCTGAGCATATTGGGTACGAGGTGGGTATCGGCACCGTGAGTGAGCTTTAATTTGATACCAGAATCATTTATATGCTGTTGTAAACTGCTTACGGCTGCAAAAATCCCTTTAGCTTCATTTTCGTACACCCCTGGATAGGCATGGGGGGTACAGGCAGTATGGGTAATTCCATCCTGTTCCGCGATGCGGGCCATTTCTAGTGCCTGTTCTAGGGTTTTAGCTCCGTCGTCAATACCTGGCAATATGTGGCAGTGCAAATCGATCATGGTTTTCCTCCACTATCTAAGTGGTTAGGTACTTGCAAACTGGCCCCTGTGGCTTGCAGCGGGTTATCCTCTGGGTAATCGTCCCAAGTAGTTGATTTTCCAGGTTTGGAAACTGGGTCAGCAATTTCTTGAGCTTCGACTTTCATGTCGGTCGAGGAGTCGAGAGTGGGTTCCGATCCAGTTGGTTCTGTATCACTACTGCGATGCCGATGCTTGCGCCGCCGTCTGCGGCCAGACTGTTCCGCATCTTTGTAATCCCCGAAAAATATTCCAGCTAAAAATGCAAAAAATACAGAGTTAGCTGGGATATGTAAATTAAAATCTGCTAATGAATGTAATAAGAGGCATAATACCCCTAGACCAGCTCCTACTTGGATAAACCGAAAGTATTCCCATTTCTTGTCTGTAGTCCAAACTTTACGCCAGCGTCCAATGTAGGAAAATATAGCTAAGGCAATTAGGATGATAGCTGGTAGGCCTTGCTCAAATGTGGCTTCTAGAAAGTCGTTGTGGGCGCTATTGATCCTTACCTGGCCCAATTGGAGGGTTTGGAATGCTGGGTATACGTAGGGGAAGGTGCCGGGTCCACTTCCCAGTGGGAAGAAGCGTCCTATA
>JXSN01000607.1 GCA_001276605.1 Achromatium sp. WMS2 | reverse complement strand
TCGACAAAGCTTGCTTGATTATTGCGCATTAAATTTAGGATTTTAGCTGAAGGGGTAGTATCTGGATCACTGATTAATTGCGCAGCCGCGGTTAAAGCTTTAGTATATTGGTCGTTAGTATTGATGTTATCTAAAATATCAGCTATAGGTTGCATTTCTGTAATTAACTCATTAGCCCACTGGTTAAATGCTACTTTGCAACCATTACGCCATAAACAAATATTTGGTTTGCGGCCGCTATGGGCCACTAAAATTTGATTGGTATTAATCTCTTTGCTTTCCAGTGCGGATATCCGGGGACTAGTTTGAAATAAACATAGCAATAGCAGCATTTCCACAAAATATAATTGCTGGCTATTAACACCCGTGGGTTCGAAAATATTAACATCCAACGAACGTAATTCTACGTATTGGATACCACGTTGGCGCAGCGCCGAAATTGGTTTTTCTAACCAAGCTAGGTTTTGTTTGGGACGAATTGTGCTGTAATGTTCATTTTCTATCTGTAAGATGTTGGTATTAAGTTGTTGATATTGGCCGTTGCGAATAACCCCTAATTTTTGATATTCAGGACACACTGTGGTAGTAGCCCAGGACAAACTGCGCAAGTATGCGTCTAGATTATCGTAATTAGCGCGAAATCCTTTACCTTCTTCCAGACTATTTTGATAACCGATATCGCCCATACGTAGTGAGGTAGCATAAGGATAGTATAGGGTATCGGTATCGAAAACTTGTAAATCAGTGATTTTGGTTCCAACAAAGGACTGGGAAATGGCGGGCGAGGCTCCAAATAGGTAAGGAATCAGCCAGCCATAACGCTGGATATTACGAATCATACCCATGTATGATTCAGAAATAAATTCCTTTAATGGTAGGCTTGTAG
>JXSN01000606.1 GCA_001276605.1 Achromatium sp. WMS2 | reverse complement strand
TCCAGATTATAAGCGTGTGATTCCTAAGGCATTGGATAGGATAGCTACCGTGGATCGCAAGGCCATGCGGCAGTCGTTGATTAAGAATTCAATCTTGACCAACGAAAAAAATAGGGCGGTCAAACTCAACTTTAAGCCTGGTTTGATTCAAATGCGCTCCAGCAACGTTGATAACGAAGAGGCCTATGACGAGTTGGAAATAGACTACGATAATAACGAGTTTGAGACTGCCTTTAACGTGACCTATTTATTAGATATTTTCGGTGCTATGGCAAGCGAGAAGGTTCAGATCGAGTTTTCCGATATTCGCGGCAATAGTATTGCAATTAAGAATCCGGAAGATCCGAATGTTATCTACGTGGTAATGCCAATTAACTTTTAGCTTTACCAATATTATTTTTAGTTGTTTATTAGCATTTATTTATCCGCTGTAGATTGAATAAGCTTGCACCACGGGGTCTATAGGCCATAGGCCCCGTAATTTGGTGTTTTGAGAATAACTTAAGAATAAATGCGCACTAATTAACAATTGTTGTAAACTAATGCGTAAACTTGGGAAAGCCTAGAGTACCTAACCATGTAGATGACATACGGCATAGTAGGACTTGGCAAACAACATCTACATGCAATTACGCCAACATATGTTCGCCGGCAAACAAGTCCCCGATCGATTCACGGTTGCGGATCAAGTGAACACAATTGTTATCAACCATGATCTCCGCTACCCTAGGCCTACTATTATAATTGGAACTCATCACAAATCCATAAGCTCCACAGCTTTTAATTGCCAATAGATCACCAGCCTGTATGGCTAGATTACGGGCTTTAGCTAGAAAATCACCTGTCTCACATACTGGTCCGACAAAATCCCAGATTTGATTTGGTA
>JXSN01000062.1 GCA_001276605.1 Achromatium sp. WMS2 | reverse complement strand
GAGTCCCTTTGGGTACAATTGGCACCAGGTTATACTCACCACGCTCTGCATCCCAGGCTCTCAAACAATAATCATGTACCAATGTTAAGTTGATATCCCCGCCTGCATAGCGGCAAGCGCCACGGGCTATGGCTTCAAAGGGATTATCATAGTGAATATTGCAATTGGGGAGTAAATTGCCAATTAGTTCGGCTATGCCGAGCAATAAACTGGAACCGCCTACCATGAAGACAGCGCTAACCTCGGATCTTCGCACTCCGTAACGTTCTTGAGCTTGTTCCAGGGCCCGTTCAAGGGTCATGGCGACCAGACGATACAGGCTACGTTGCCCTAAGATTTCCTGTTCTTGATTGAGTAATTGTCTAAGCCGATTGGCAGTAAAGGTGTGATTAATGTATTTGTTGGTAAAATAGTTATATTGACTTATCTGGGCTTGTTCCGCACCATTAGATAACTGCATTTTAGCATGCTCTATAGCATGTAGTAAATCAACTCCCAGACCTTCGAGATCATGTTCATCAAGATGTTGGGCTTGTTCTAATTCTTTGAGCATCCATTCATCTATTAAAGTTCCACCTATTTCTTCACCTGAACGTCCTAATACTGAGCAGGAGCGCGCCTGTTCAGTATCCAAGTTGAAGGTTTTGACTATTGAGATATCGAGGGTTCCGCCTCCAAAGTCAAAAATAGCATATATTTGACCTTCGCGTATTTTGGCGCCATAGCCCAGGATGCAAGCGGTGGCTTCGTCCAGCATGCGCACTCGGCCGCGAAAATGTCGTATAGCTGTAGTTTGTAGCCAATCGACATAGGAATCAAATGCTTCCACAGGTAGTGTGATAACTAGATCTTGTTCCTTTTGGGCTAGATCAGTAGTTAATATGTTTTTAATGAAGTCTTCGGCAGCTTGGCGTGGTGTAACTAGATTGTTATTAATGCGCCGGGCTCTATTTTTACCTTTCAATAAATCCAATTTCATCCAGCGAAAAGTATTGGGATTATCCGCTAATCCTGTATTTTCTACTTGGGCGCCGATAATGGGATGTTGCGCTTGATCGTAGTAGATTAAGCTAGGAATAACCATGGACAGATGCGGCACATTGGTCCCTGGTAGGTACTGACTGAAAGTACGGCTGGGAGCGCCGATATTTAGGGTTTCTACCTGTTTCGAATTGTGTTCCCAACGTGCTACTACTGTATTGCAAGTTCCGAAATCTATTGCTAATGTCATATGTTGATACCTTATTAGTCTCGCATTACCCAGGTTCAATTTTTGGTTCGCACCGCGGCATATGCAATAACAATAGATCATTTATATCGTATGTACAAACCTGTTAGTAACCCCGCCTTTAGGGGATGGTAGCGCTCATTGCCATTAGGTTAAGCCCTAAAAGCATATTTTATGCTCTTACGTTTGAGATGATTAAAACGTTTACGTATTGAAGATTTATGCCGGGGAACATTACATTTTCTTATAACTATTGAAGATTGTAAAAATAGTGATTTTAAACTATTAAGCGCGTAGGATGGGTATAGCGATAGCGAACCCCATCACTTTGGGGGCCAGCGTGTTGATGGATTTCGTTTTATTCCGCTGTGCTCCATTCCGCTCTAACCATCCTACGTGCTACGTGCTTTTTTTACTTGTAATTAACCCACCCAATCCCAATTTAGATCTTGACTTTGCGGGCTTTGCAGTATCGGTTGGAACAGGAACTACCGTTGTCTCAGGTACCGATTTGGGAGCAGTATCCTCAAGCCAATCGGGCTGTCACCAAGGCCATCTAGGGCCTGGTTAAGAATAACAACGTATGGTTTGTGGAGCATAGGCAACTAAACCTGTTATGTGCCAAGTTCTTTTGTATACTATTTTATATTACACCTATCGGTGATAACAAGTTTAGAGAAATTTTGGAATACTGGACTTATTTTTATATTGTGGTGGGATACTGGAGCATGGGAACGATCATAATTATCTATTTTTGACGAAAGATGTCTAGAACATATTGAAATATAATCTTATTGTGATTATAGTCTGGTGGAGATGTTGGAGCGAAGGAACTGGCACAAAAATATGAGGTTTAGGGGCCGGGGGGGGAGGCCCCATCATACTAGCTTACTTTAAGCGAAGTTCAAGCAATTAACTCAAATCCAATAAGTAATATTATTAACAACTTTGCTGGCTAAGTTCACTGCTGCCTTGACCGGCTCCGGTAATTCAGCTGCACCAGCGGCTAAGGCCCGATCAGCATGGGAGGTTTCATCTTGCTGTATTTGTTTTAAAATAGCGCGAGTTTTCTGATCTTGTTCAGGAATTTTCCCTAAATGGTCGATGATTTGATTTTCCACATGCCTCTCAGTTGCCGCAATTAAAGCCAAAGTCCATTGTTCGCCGGCTATTCCAGATAGAGTTCCCAATGCAAACGATCCTGCATATAACACTGGATTTAATATACTGGTACTATATTCAAAATCCTGTAATCGCGATTGACACCAGGCTAAATGATCGTTTTCTTCTGCTATGGCCTGTTCTAAACCGGTACGAACTTCCTCAGAATTAGCCGTCAGGGCTTGACCTTGATATATGGCTTGGGTACAAATTTCACTTGAGTGGTTAACCCGTAGTAAGCGTCCTACCAGATCTCGATCCATTGGGGATAGATCAGTATTACCAATGTTAGTCGCCGGATTAGACCTTCCAGATTCTTGAGGGTGTCCAAACAAAATACGTACTGCCTGATCCACTCCAATTATGAATCGATCCATTGGAGAATAATTATCGCTTAACATGTACAGTAACCTCAGATTATTATATTATGAATTATTCATTATATAGCATCCCTGGTCAATTTACTTAGCTATTTTAATTGTGAACCATCAGGCGTTTAGGCCGGGTTGTAAACAAATTAGACCAATTCGCTTATCACTTATCACTTTAATATATAATAATTCAATTGCATAAAGAACAATCCCGCAGTTCGCTCATTTTTGTAACTACTTGTTATCCTTAAAAACGTGGTATTTTTACCTAAATTAACATTCGCTTATACATATAATGCGCTGAATTTTAAGCCTTTAGTTTAAAAATTACCGAACCTAAAGATCATAGCCTAAAATAAACAAAATGTTTCGGGATCGAGATTAGAGGTTAATTTTTATCTGGCCCATGACTGGATCAAAACCCTGCACTTGCCAAGTAAGTGCCAAAGGTACCAATGCCGTTTGTATTAAATGCATAGGACTATGTATTTAACTATGCAACTCATAACACAGCTAAACTTCATGGTTAATTTTTTATTTGCATCCTGGCATAAACTATGCTAGCATGAAAGTCTAGCGTGGGCCTCTGGCGGAATCGGTAGACGCGCCGCACTCAAAATGCGGTTGGGAGACCAGTCCCGGTTCGAGTCCGGGGAGGCCCACCACCATATTTTCAAATTTGGGATACTGTACCCTATAACTTCAAACCTAAAGCCAGTAGCTTCCTTGCAGTTAAATTACAGCATATCAGCCCAGTTGCATTTTATCGATGATTGTCATCCCTGTCGTACTATTGGCGGTAAAAGCTAAATTCCTACCTAAAATTTGGTAGTATAGTTCTACAGTTAGGTCAGCAATTGGAGTTTGGTCCGCACCTCGTTGTGGCCATTCTATTAGCCAGAGAGTGGTGGCATCTGCCATATCCTCTAACCCTAAAAATTCAAGCTCACGTGGGTCCTTGATGCGATGTAAATCAAGGTGTAGGATGAGCTGTTCCCCGATTTGATACGGCTCTACTATGGTATAGGTTGGGCTACGCACATTACCAACATAACCTAAGCCACGCATAAAACCACGGACTAAGGTAGTTTTGCCCGTGCCTAATTCCCCCTGTAGGTAGATTACACCGGGGCCGGGGACTGCGGCCTGGGCTAATTTAGCACCTAGAAGCTCTTGGTTTGCTTCAGAGTCAGCGTTGAGATTTAACATTAAGGTAGCACGGGGTTAATTAAAGTTCTTAAATGTGGTAACAAGTCGCTAGCTAACAAACCGCGCTCTCCATTTTTAGCTGCTAAATCAGCTGCCGCACCGTGTAAACATGTTCCCATGCGAGCTGCTATGTCTAAATCCCAACCTTGGGCGATAAAGGCGGCAATAGTGCCGGTAAGTAGATCTCCCATACCACCACTAGCCATCCCTGGATTGCCGTCGCCACAGACTGCCGGGGGTTGTCCCGATTGATCTTGGATTAGGGTGCCGGCGCCCTTAAGCACTATGGTACCACCGTACCTTCGACAAATGGCATCTATAGCAGCAAAGCGATCGAATTGGATTTGCTCCGGGCTACAGGCCAGCATTCTAGCAGCTTCACCCGGATGCGGGGTTAAAATCCAATTAGTGCGTGCAATGCCGCTAACTTCCTTAGTGGCTAACAGATTTATGGCATCAGCATCAACGATTAACGGTTGCGGGACAGTAAGCACTTTTTCTAGCATTTGCTTGGCCCAACTGGTTTGGCCTAATCCTGGTCCTATGACTACTACGGTGGCCCGTTGTAACAAGGGTTCCAATAGGGTTGGGTTGGCAATTTCATGACACATTAGTTCTGGATAATCAGTGCCTATAATGGCAGCCTGACCAGGGTAGGTGGCAAGACTAACTAAACCAGCGCCGCAGCGGGCGGCCGCCATACCAGCCAATTTTAGAGCACCACCCATGCCGGGTGCGCCGCCGATGATTAATACATGTCCAAAGTGGCCTTTGTGGGCACTACGAGATCTGGGTTTTAGCCTTTTAGATTGTAATTGCCAATTAATACGCTTGGCTGTGAGTATCTCTTTGGCATAAATTCCAGCTGGAACTTGGAGGTTGGCAAACACAATTGTACCGCTGTGTTCGGGGCCGTGACCGGTAAATAACCCACGTTTTAGAGTAATGAAGGTTACGGTAAGATTGGCACGAACTGCGCAGCCCATGATACGCCCACTGTCGGCGTTTAGGCCGGAGGGAATGTCGATAGCCAGTTTGGGGGCTGGATGTTCGTTGATATCTTCTATTATTTTGACCCAATTGCCATCGGTAATTTCTCGCGATAGACCGGTTCCAAATACCGCGTCTACTATGAGATCAGTACGAGCCGGTAATTCATGAAAATTGTATATTTTACCTCCAAACAATTGGTATTGATTGGACATGTTTAAAGTATCAGGGGTTAATTTGCTTGGATCTCCAACTTGTAATACCCGCACTTGACAGCCAGCAGCTAGGGCTAAATAGGCAAAAACGTAACCATCACCGCCATTGTTGCCAAGGCCACAAATTACAGTGATATCTTTGAGGTGTGGCCACTGTTTTTGGGCTGCTTGCCAGGCGGCAGTGCCTGCACGTTGCATTAGTACTAAACTTGGTATACCATATTTTTCAATAATATATTGATCGAGACTGCGGGCTTGTTCTGCTTTGTATAGGGCGTAGGGTAATCCGGTAGGTTGGGATATGACTCTGTACATAATGGGGCCTGTTGGTTTTATTGTTATGCTAGTTAACCTTTTGTTTTAACATGGTATACTGAACAATTATGACTAATTAGCTTATGCAATGACAAAGTTACTCAAAGTATGATTGGTGCCGATATCCTTAGCATTCTATGGCGGTTGTTTGCAAATACGGTTGTCCTATCGTTAGATATGTAATATAGCAAATACAAGACCTTTAAGAAATACTTTAATTTGAGCGTTGATGGATATCAGTGGTTGAATACAATAATTAATGCCTAAGAACTCCATTGCATTCAAATTATACTTTGTATCCAAAATTAAGAATACAAATTTAGGCAGTATCTGGTTTTAGGACTGTATGGTTACTTATAGCCGTATGTAGTATCAGCTACTTTCGGTAGTTGGGGACGCTGGAGCGTCCCAGCTGTGTTCCTACGCCGGAGCATGGGAACGATCAATAGTGCAAGGACTCAAGAATATATTTAGCGTAGCATTATAACATATTGTTTAAAATATAAGAAAATCACAAAGGGTTTGACAGGTGCAATTGATACGATCTTGGTTATACACAGTTTTTTTAGGTGTAAGTACAGTTGTTTACGCATCGGCTATTTTGTTAATGAGTTTATGGTATGGATTGGATAGCCGTTCGCGCTGGGCAAATAAGTGGGGAGCAGCCAATATGTGGGCACTGCGGGTTATTTGTAAGTTGGACTATGAGATAATCGGTGCCGAAAACTTACCAACAACGAACTGCATTGTGATGGTAAATCACCAATCAACATGGGAAACTCTAGCATTACGTGCTATTTTGCCAGCAAATCAAGCCTGGGTGGTTAAGCAAGAGCTGCTGGCAATTCCATTTTTTGGCTGGACTTTAAGGGTATTGGAATCCATAGCCATAGACCGTGCTGCTGGCATCAAGGCGTTAAAACATGTGTTAAAACATGGTACAGATGCTTTGAATCAAGGGCGCTGGGTGATAATTTTTCCGGAGGGAACCAGGGTACCGCTGGGTGAGCAAAAAAAATACAATATTGGAGGCGCTATGCTAGCAGAAAAATCTGGCTACCCAATATTACCAGTAGCCCATAATGCAGGAATGTTTTGGAATCCTAAAAGTACTGTCAAAAACAGGGGCAAAATAAAAGTTGTGATTGGCCCTTTAATCCAAACTAGGGGTAAAACCACGGGGCAAATTAACAGCGCAGTGAAAGATTGGTTGGATCCCCAAGTTAAAAGTCTCATCCTGTGACTCTATGGGGAAACGCAACCAAAATCATCTGGCCAATCCTGTCACATTGCTATGTTACCTATAACTCGAAAGCCTCAGGTTAAACACACCCGGTTGGTTTGGGCAAGCCACCATACTTGGTGATTGGCTTCATAGGCCCAGTCATCCAGATTTTGAAGACTTCCTTTTGATCTTTACCCAAGTATTTAGCAAACTTGCGAATCGGTGGCACGACCGAGTGCTGATCAAAGTATTCTCTAGCCTTCAGAATGTGATTCCATTTGATATCGTCCAGTACCACACCGTCAGCCTCAGCCATAGCCCGTCCAAGGTCAGGACTCCACAAATTCATATCTAAAAGGTAACCATCCCCATCACGTTCTGGCAGGTCCATATTATGCTCCTTTTGAATAAGGTTTCACGAGACACTGGTTTTGTGCTTTATTTTGGTTATACACATTACCTAGTAGTATGCTAGGTAATTAAAGCATCTATAAAGTGCCCTGTCAAGACATTTCGTATATTAATCTATAGTTATATGTAATAAATGCTATAACCTGTAATTTAGTAAGCTTATTTATTGCGTTTGAAGTAGGCCTCGGGCTAGACTGATAACCTGTGCCGGCTGAATCTGTTGTAGACAATGATTGTTACCATCACAAGGGCTGTTTCTATGATTATAGGCAGTTAGGCAAGGGGAACAGGCTAGCTGCACAAATAACGGGTGTACATTTTGGGCTAAAGGCGCATAAAGCTTTGGAGTTTCCGGGCCAAATAGTACAATACTTGGCATTGTGGTTAAAGCGGCAAATTGGCCCGGCCCCCCATCGTTAGTTATAAGCAATTTAGTCCGTTGAAATAATAATAATAATTCTCTAACGTTATGGGTATAACCGGCTAGATTTACACACCAAGGGCTGGCGTTGGCGGTTACTAATTGTTGTGAGATGGACATATCAGTGGGTAATCCAATTACTCCAATGGTATATCCATCTTGGATTAGAGCACTGGCGGTTTGAGAATAATAGTTTAGAGGCCAGGCGCGAACCGGTAAGGCGCCGCCGCCTGGGTACATGAGTATTAGTTTGCGCTGTTGTAAATTGGGATGATCCGCGTATAACTTTTGGTAAAATGTTGCAATTTCTATATCAGTAAAGTTAAGCGGTTTAATTGCGCAAGGTAATTTTTCAGGAATATGCCGTTTGACTATAGGTATTTGCTTAGGTTCTGTGGTTAGGGCAGCTGCTAGGTTTAGGTATTGGTGACTAATATGCAGATAGGGATTGTAGAGAACCGGATAATTGATAAAACTACCCCGATACAGGCCTTCTTGAGTATGTGGATGAAAGCCAATATGGATTGTACTACCACTTAATCGGGCTAAAATGCTGCTGATTCTGGCAAAAAGTTCACAATCTATCACTGCATCTGGTTGCAGTTTACGTAATCGCCACAGTACAGTTATGGAATCGCGCATAAAGCTCCATACGGAGCTATCGCGCATGGTTAAAATGTTAGTAGCAGGGATTCGGTCCAACAGGTCTAGCAACTCACGATTTTTATGGAAAACTATCGCATATAGATTGGAAGTTGGGTATTGATATTTTAAATATTCCAACATGGGAGTTGCCAGTACTAAACTCCCCATTTCGGAAAGTAAAATTACTACTATGGTTTTAGGAGGATTATGGCTTTGCCTGTGGGGACGGGGCCAAAGTGAGAGTAAGCGGCATATGGGAATACCCAGCCAGCGGTCAATGCGGCGTTGCCAAAGAATATTCATCAGTAATAAACCGGAGGTGCGAAAAATCTGCTAATTTTACGGCGTAAGCGTTTAAACCAGTAGCTATCATAGACTAGAATTAGGCCCACAATGCAGAGAAGTACGGCTTGTACCCACCACATCCCAAGCCATTCGGGAGTAACTTGTTTTTTCATCCAGCTTACGGCCACCGAGTGCATGTTTAAAAACATGAAGTATACTAAAAATGCTACCACGAGACGGCCATAAATACCTTGGCGTGGCAGGGAACGGCTAAGAGGGATGGCTACTAACATCAAAGTAATCATGGATAATGGGTAGGATAAGCGCTCCCAAAATTCGGTGCGATCTTTGATGTCGCTAGAATTGTACAATTGCCAGCTGTGACGGGCTGCGCGGACATCACTTTGTTTTTGAGGAGATTCAGCAATGCGTAGGGTATAGGAATCAAATTCGGCAATGGTAAAATTGGCAGTTCCCGGGTTACCCTCGTAACGGCGGCCCTTGGTTAGAGTGACGAAGTGATTTCTGGTTTTGCTATCATAGGTGTGTTGCCCGTGACTGGCGGTTACTAGGCCCAGGATGTCGTTGTGACGGTGCTGAATAAAGATATTGCGCATGGCCTCGGTGCGACCATCAATATCCTCGACGTAAAACACCAAGTTACCCTGCATATACTCATTGAAGGTTCCGGATTTTATACCAATTAGGTCGGCCGCGGCTTGTTTTTGAGCGATAATAATAGTCTCCATTTCGCCAGCAGCCCAAGGTTGTACGATTAGGGCTAACCAGGCGGTTAAGGGTATGGTTATTATTAGTGATTTACTGATCGAGCGATAGAGTTTGGCCATGCTAACTCCACAGGATGCTAGGGCGGTGATTTCGTAGTCCTGATACATGCGTCCTAAAACCATGAGAATGGCTACAAAAAAGGCCGGTGGTACGGTGCGAGCTAGGAAGCGCAATACATAAAAGCCCATAAGTGGTAAAACTACTTTGGGATTAAGGTGGCTAATGGTGGCTTTTTCCAGGAGTTGTAGTAGGCCTACCGTACCTATGATTAAGCCTAGTATAATCAGAATGGCAAATAGGGATTTTAGGAGTTCCGTCAACAGATAACGATCTATAGTGTGCATGTGGATATTTTCAAAATAACGTAATGGAGAATACAATTGCCTATGCAATACTGGCTTGAACCCAAAATTATATTACATTCTAAGCTGATGTATGACAGCTATAGTCATTGGTTGGGTAAACCTTTGATAACTGGAATTGACGATGCCCAGTCTTTGGCTGAAGCCTTGTATCGGGCGCCGTTTGTTTTAGTGTCGCATGATACAGATTTTGATCCCAAGTTTAACTATGCCAATCTTCAAGCTCAAGATTTATGGCAACTGGGGTGGCCGGAATTTGTCGGTAGGCCGTCGCGGACTTCCGCTGAAACTGCGGAACAGCAACAACGTGCTCAGGCATTAAACGTTGCTGCGGATGCTGGTTTTACTACTGGTTACTCTGGAATTAGAATTTCCGCACGGGGCCAAAGATTCCTGATTTTAGACGGTGTGATATGGAATATTGTGGATACCGCTGGTCATTGTGTCGGTCAAGCGGCTAGTTTTCCGAAGTGGGAATTTGTATAGGAACCTCGTAACGGGCCGCGACCCTATAGCAATAGGGAATACCTACCTCCCATATCCGTCATTCCGGCATGGATTGCCGGAATCCAGAAGCCATGGATGGTAGGACCTCACCCCAGCCCCCTATCCGTCATTCCGGCATGGATTGCCGGAATCCAGAAGCCATGGATGGTAGGACCTCACCCCAGCCCCCTATCCGTCATTCCGGCATGGATTGCCGGAATCCAGAAGCCAGGGACGAGTTATTCGTGCAATGCCCGCAAAATTGGGAGTGTGGACGTCCCGTCCGCAAAAATAACTAGGATTGTAATTATCCCGCCCTCCTAG
This sequence comes from Achromatium sp. WMS2, assembly GCA_001276605.1. Lineage (GTDB taxonomy): Bacteria > Pseudomonadota > Gammaproteobacteria > Chromatiales > Chromatiaceae > WMS2. The sequence goes on along the minus strand of JXSN01000062.1, from coordinate 470 downwards.
CAGGCGAGACAACCGCGCTCCCAGACGCGCTTTCCCCCCTCGCCATCAATGGAGAGGGGGCAGGGGGGTGAGGTCTATGAAAAATCCGCCCTACGGGCTACCGCAAAGTCGCTCGCAATGGTATACCCTCAGGCCGATTGTAATATTCCCGCAACTCCGGGTAAGTTTCCATACCTTGCACATAATTCATCCGTTCCGGATTGCCCGTAAAATAGCCTTCAGGATCAATAGTTAGATAATCTTGGGGGTTATCGGCAGAAAACCCATAACTGGTAGCCAACAATTGCCCATCCGCCACCCGCCATAATTTGATGCTGTTATCGTCACTACCAGAGGCTAAACTCAAGCCATCCGGGCTGAAGGCTACAGAAATCACCCAATGTGTATGGCCTGTGAAGGTCCGCAGTAATACCCCATCCGCCACCCGCCACAGTTTGATGCTGTGATCCCAACTACCAGAGGCTAAACTC
>JXSN01000605.1 GCA_001276605.1 Achromatium sp. WMS2 | reverse complement strand
TGTTCCATGGATGACGTGAGTTTATATGGAGAGGTGTTGCATACGTTAAATTTTTCGAATGCGGTGCGCTTGAAGTTGTTGGTAGATTACAAGGTGATTGTGTTGGCAATTGGGGCCAAGAATGACAGTGCCACGCTGCAAAAATTGTTGACAGATCAGGAGAATATGCAGTTGCATGTGACAGATGCCAGTAAAATTGTGGGCTGTTGGAAGGCGTTGGCGAAGTTTGGATTAGCTGATAGTACGGAACAGGGGGTGCCGATGCAGCGGGCGGTGGCGTTTTGTCAGGTAATTGAGCCAACCCAGCCGAATAAGACGCATAAGGTTAGTTCTAAGCATATAAGGAATATTTTTCAGCAGGTAGTGACTGAGTATGTGAATTTTGAGCAGGATAACGGGGTGCCGGCGGAGCAGTTGCCTACCTTAGAATGTAAGGTAGAGCATGTAGATGGGAGTATGGGGGCGAGTAAAAAGCAGCAGCATTTGGATTGGTTGCGGGCTGAGGTTGGGAGCAATGAGTGTCGGATTTTAAGTAATGTGCGCTGTTTGGCGGAGGGGGTGGATGTGCCGGCGTTGGATGCGGTGTTGTTCCTGAGTCCGCGGCAGTCCCAGGTGGAGGTGGTGCAGTCGGTGGGGCGGGTGATGCGGCGGGCACCGGGGAAACAGCGTGGGTATGTGATTTTGCCGGTGGTGATTCCGGAGGGGATGGATCCGGCGCAGGCGTTAGATGATAATAAGGTATATGCGGTGGTGTGGCAGGTGTTGCAGGCGTTGCGGGCGCATGATGATCGGTTTGATGCGGTGATTAATAAGTTGGATTTGTTGCATGAGCGTCCGGATACTATGGAGATAGTGGTGATGTTGGATGCGATTGGGGCTGGGGCGGCGGTTT
>JXSN01000604.1 GCA_001276605.1 Achromatium sp. WMS2 | reverse complement strand
GCTAAGGGCCAATTAGCAATACTCAAACGCCAAATTACACGTAAATTTGGTAAACTTTCCACATCTACACTTGAAAAGTTAGATGCTGCCACTCCAGACCAATTGGGAGCTTGGGCGGATGGGATTTTTGACGCTAAAAGCGTTGAGGAATTATTGAATGGTTGATTGTTCCCATACTCCAGCATGGGAACGCCGCCGGGGGCGCTCCTGCGTCCCCAGCACTAATCCTTCAAACCTCCAACTCCGGTAATCCCTCCACAATCCGCAGTGTCTCCAAACTCACGGTTATTACCCGCAATAGCAATTCCAGCGGATACTTGGGATTAGTGGACCATTGGTTGGCGTCGTTGATTATGCCGCTGGCTTTGTCAGTACGTACTCCTTGGCGTTCTACCACCCAGTCGATGGCGGGGCGCCCGCTGACGATGTAGTTATAGGCGCGTTCTGGGATGTTGCTGATCGTGATGTATTTATTGTAAATTATGCTAGTTAGATCCTTGGTTTTACCAGTTTTGGCGTACTTCATCTTGGTTACATAATATAGCTGCTTCGGATCGCTAGGGGCATTTGGCTGGATGGTGATCGTTGCTGAATACAGAGGCTGGGTTTCGTAATGAATATGCAACTCGGCCAATGCGTGCCCGGAGCGGCTAAAGTGTTGAAAGTCAGTATAGGTTGCGACGCAGGGAATCCTAGGTAGTTGCTTACTGAGGTTGGCGGCGTAGCGGTGGCGATAGTCCGGGCTGTGTAATAATCCGTATACGTAGTAGAAAATGTCCTCTTTGCTAATTGTGGTTACGGTGTAATAATTGCAAAAATGAGCTAAGGCTGCGTCGGTGATCGCGTCGCTGCGTTCAGGGGCGGCGGCGAATAGGTCGTTAGCGGTAGCTGTTGTTGG
>JXSN01000603.1 GCA_001276605.1 Achromatium sp. WMS2 | reverse complement strand
GCAAACATGGCATCAATCCGACGTTCGCCACTTTTAAGCGTCGGTGCCGAAAATTGGTATTTATCGGACAGTTCGATGCCAGTAAGCGTGGTGAAAGCCTTCGGATCGGTGGCTAAAAATTGGTATATGGGCAAATCGGTCTTCATACTGGGTCATTCTAGCATGAACGATATGCATATTCAATAGTACATTGTGGGGACGCTGGAGCGTCCCCGGCGACGTTCCCACACTGGAGTATGGGAACAATCAACCATTCAATAATTCCTCAACGCTTTTAGCGTCAAAAATCCCATCCGCCCACGCCTCCAGCTGATCCGAGGTGGCAGCATCTAACTTTTCAAGTGTGGATGTGGAAAGTTTACCAAATTTACGTGTAATTTGGCGTTTGAGTAGTTCCAATTGGCCCTCAGTTTTACCAACTTTACGGCCCCTAGCCTCACCCTTAGCCTCACCCTTAGCCTCACCTTCAATTAGGCCAAATTGTCGGCCTTTAGCCACACCCCTAACCTCACCTTCAATTAGGCCAAATTGGCGGCCTCTGGCCTCACCCCGAACCTCACCTTTAGCTACCAATTCCTTATATGCTCGGGTTTCTTCAAGTGAAGTAAGCACGTGTAACATATTTGCAATCTCCTGAGCAGTATTAGTTTTAAATCGCTCCATAAACCAAAACTGTAAAATTGCTCCCAGATTATTACGAATGTGGGGATCTAATTGCGGGTTATTTACGGTCTGCCAACATTTTGGCGCCAACTGCTTTAAAATTGTGTTATCCTCTATGAGCAATGGGGCCAAGGTCAAAATAAATGGGTCAGCAGATTCTGCAATGCGTTCAGAGGAGAATTTGTCCTCCAAGTATACTACCGCAATTTGACCTGTTTCCGGCTGCCACTGAAAA
>JXSN01000602.1 GCA_001276605.1 Achromatium sp. WMS2 | reverse complement strand
CGGCTAACATTGCCTGATTAGAATGCAAGCCGCTGGGGGTGCAAAGCACCACTAAATCTAGTTGATGCTGGCTTAACATGTCCTCCATAAGCCAATACCCTGGAACTTGATACTTTTTTGAATGTTGTTCAACTACATTCAAATCATTATCACAAACTGCTACTAGTTCCACGTTCTCCTTGTGAACTTCCAACGCTTTGAAGTGGTTACCAGATATTCTTCCGCAACCGACAACGCCAACTCGAATCTTTCGATCTTTTATGATTGTAAACATTATCTAAGCTTTTACCACGTTATCTACATACTGCCTATAAACACCACGGGTGTCTATTATCAGCTTGCTGTGTTGCTGAATCAAGTTGTAATCAAATAAATCATGGTCAGTTGCTACTAACGCACAATCGTAACTAGCTAAGGTTTCGGCAGTTAAATCTACACTGTTGAGGTCGAATTTGTGTTCTCGTATCATGGGAAATGTCGGAAAATAAGGATCGCTATAGGCAACATTAGCACCCTTAGTGCGCAGAATTTCCATCAAAGCTACAGCTGGGGACTCCCGCATGTCATCAATATTTTTCTTATACGAGATACCCAGCACCAGGACTTTAGATTTTCGCAGTAATATGCCTCGGTCATTCATAGCCTCTATCAATTTGCCCACTACCCACCGCGGCATGTTGACGTTAACTTCGCCTGCCAGTTCGATAAAGCGGGTACTCAAGGAGAACGTGGAACTAGTAGCAGTTTGTGATAATGATTTGAATGTAGTTGAACAACATTCAAAAAAGTATCAAGTTCCAGGGTATTGGCTTATGGAGGACATGTTAAGCCAGCATCAACTAGATTTAGTGGTGCTTTGCACCCCCAGCGGCTTGCATTCTAATCAGGCAATGTTAGCCG
>JXSN01000601.1 GCA_001276605.1 Achromatium sp. WMS2 | reverse complement strand
TGTGTGTGGGGGCGGATCACCGTAGAACTCTTCCCATCGGGCTATTGCTGGGTGCGATCTTCACTGTACTAGCAGACCTTGGCGCCCGAATGGTTATCAGGCCACAGGAATTGCCGGTTGGTATAGTCACCGCCTTAGTCGGCGCCCCATTCTTTCTTTTTCTCTTGCGTCGCAACGGCGGGAGGCGGAAAGATGATTAAAGGTGCAAAGCTTGTTGTCGATAACTTGGGTGTAGACATCGATGGACATTGCATTGTCGACGGCGTCAATTTTTGTGCCCGACCAGGCGATGTTGTGGGAATTCTTGGTCCGAATGGGAGTGATAAATCGACGATATTGCGGTCGATCTTTCACTCGAGGAAACCCGCGAGGGGATCTGTAACCTTAGATGGAGTAGACGTCTGGTCACGGGACGCAAAGTGGTCGGCGCAACATATCTGTGTGGTCCTGCAGGAAACACCTGCGGAGTTTCCGCTAACCTGTGGTGAAATTGTTCGGATGGGGAGAGCTCCTCACAAAAGGTCGTGGCAGTCGCTGGGAGCTGGTGATCTCGAACTGTGCCACGCGGCGATGGAGGTTATGGAAGTCGACAATCTTGCAGGATCGTCTTTTTCGAGGATTTCTGGGGGTAAGAGACAGCGAGTGACGATCGCGAGGGCGCTTGCTCAGCAAACCGGCATGATCGTCATGGATGAGCCGACTAATCATCTCGACATCCATCATCAACTCAAGCTGATGCACCTACTCCGTCGTCTCAATGCGACGACGGTAATCGCACTCCACGACATCAACTTGGCGGGTCGCTTTTGTGACACGTTGGTTTTGATGTCAGGGGGAAGCTGCGTTGCCTGCGGTGCTCCGTCGACTGTGCTGTCTCCGAACGTCCTCGACGATGTTTACC
>JXSN01000600.1 GCA_001276605.1 Achromatium sp. WMS2 | reverse complement strand
ACAGAACGCCAACTTTATTCTTTGCACCAAGAGCAACTGCATTATGAAGCTAGTATGAATTTGTCATCCTACACAACTGGTAAAGAAGATGGGGTTAAACAAGGCCACAAAATTGGCTTGATTGAGGGTGAGGCTAGAGGTGAGGCTAAAGGGCGTGAAATTGGCAAAACAGAAGGACAAGCGGCCCTACTCAAGCGCCAACTTACTAAAAAATTTGGCCCGTTGTCACCAGCCAGCATCTGCAAACTGGATACAGCTACTTTAGAACAGTTGGAAACCTGGTCCGAGGCCATATTAGATTGTGATAGCATTGAGCAATTATTGCGGTAAAAAATCAATTTTTTAACCGTGGCGTTATTATTGAGTGCAGCAGACAACCATACTTTGAATTAACGGTATAACATATGCCCAGATACTTAAATCCCTATACCGACTTTGGGTTTAAAAAGCTTTTTGGTGAAGAAAACAATAAAGATTTATTACAAGATTTCCTGAACCAACTATTACCACCTCAGCATCAAATTGCCACCTTAACTTTCAGAAATACGGAACAAATACCAGATGTTAGCGCCGAACGTAAGGCAATTTTTGATATTCACTGCATCAGCGCTACCGGGGAACGCTTGATCGTAGAAATGCAAAGAGCTAAACTACAATTTTTCAAAGATAGATCAATATTTTATGTTACCTTTCCTATTCGCGAACAAGCTAAAAAAAGGTAACTGGGTATTTAACTTAGATCCAGTATACTTTGTGGCTATTCTTGATTTTGTCTATGATGAAGACGAATTACAGCACAAATTTCGCCGCGATGTGGCCCTACGCGATCAAGATGGCGAATTGTTTTTTGACAAACTGCATTTTAGGTTTTTGCAAATGCCATTGTTTACCAAACAGGAGCA
>JXSN01000599.1 GCA_001276605.1 Achromatium sp. WMS2 | reverse complement strand
CTTCCCATTCCAGGTGATCGACCTCTCTTTCAATAAGCATTGTACGTAATCTATTGTTTTCTAATAGATCTTCTGCCGAGTTAACTATATACCAAATTCCAATAGTTGCAATTGCTACAACTAATCCTAATACCAGCAACATTAAAGTAAAGCCTATGCCGATACGATGTCCAATGCTCAAAACTTTTAACCGCAGCCTGATAATTTCCGGCACGATATTGAGCTATGCCCTTGCGATAAGGATCGGCAAATTTTTGGGCAGCCCGCTCATAATAACCTGCTGCAAATGCCTGTGCCGCATCCTGATCTTGATTGGTGAACCAACCAGCATAAATTGGTACCGGAATTGAATATATGCATAAAATATATGTTGATGCGAGTACGCTTGTGTGTATTAATGCTTTTAAGCACACAAAACTTTTATGCAAAGTAACATACATGATGATATAATTCCTTGTATATGGTGTATTGCTGTTATTGCGCCATAAAATACTACTGTTGCTAATAGCATAATGTGGATTATAACTGCCTAGCTTGGATAAAACTACCTATTTATTTGGTTGGTTACAGTATGGTTATTGAAATATTTGGTCCCAAGCCTATCAGTTCGGTTAGAGCATCCCAGCCACATAATAGATAGTTACGTTGTAACTTAAATTCTATCAAAAATAGTAATCAGATTCAATAATCTATACCAATTGGTTACAGAACACTACCACAAAAAATTCCAAGCCAATGAAACTTAAGTTAGGTAATATTTTATACGTATAGTTTATATGGTATATTTAATATAGTGCTGTATAATAAAGGTGAGTTACATTTTATGATTTTGTTATTAATTTTAATAAACTTCCCACGCTTAACTATTATTGTCAAGTAACTACCTATCCTGGATAAAACTA
>JXSN01000598.1 GCA_001276605.1 Achromatium sp. WMS2 | reverse complement strand
GCAAGTATCAACGCTACTATGGCCTCTGCTGACTTCTTGATCGCTCTCGCTCTCAAGATCTCCCCGAGTAAGAACATGTACTTTCGACCCGTGCCGTCAGGCTCTACTTGATGTGTCTTTCGGTGACAGTTGGATTTCGCGTTCCCTAGCACGCTCATCGCCCACACCCTGCCTCTCTGCCTGTTTCTGTTCGTACGGTCGTGTCTTTGCCTCCCCCTTCTTTCAGCTTGACCTCGCGGTTTCCACCTTGGGCTTTGGCTACGCTTTTTGTCACTCTATGCGGCAACCTCATTTCAGGTTGCAACATGCCCATGTCGGGCACACTAGGGTGCAATAACCAACGGGCATTGCACCATTTGGGATTTACTCATCCATGACTTCTGGATTCCGGCAATCCATGCCGGAATGACGGGTTGAGGAAAGTAGTTACAGAAATTGATTTTTTTACCGCAATAATTGCTCAATGCTATCGCAATCCAATATAGCCTCGGACCAAGTTTCCAATTGTTCTACAGTAGCCGTATCCAGTTTGCAGATGCTGGCTGGTGACAACGGGCCAAATTTTTTAGTAAGTAGGCGTTTGAGTAGGGCTGCTTGTCCTTTAACCTCTCCTATGGCCTCACCCTCAATCAAGCCAATTTTACGGCCTTCATCCTTAGCATTAGCCATAGCTGCTTTTAACCCCATGTAATCCAGCAGATTTTGCTCATAAGTGGTATGCTGTTGGTAGCTTAAGTTGGCAATTTCCGCTGCACGGAAGGCTTTATTAAATACGGGTTCATTCAAGATAGCTGGAATAGAATCCAAATCTTCTAAATTTTTTAAGAAATATATCCATTTATCAAAATGGCTGGTTAGTTCATGCTCCTGTTTGGTAAACAATGGCATTTGCAAAAACCTAAA
>JXSN01000597.1 GCA_001276605.1 Achromatium sp. WMS2 | reverse complement strand
AAATCAAAGCTGATTTGTTTATTGGAGGATATAACCAGTGAGGTCAATATTGCAAAATGCTATTGGCAGTATAATCGCAGCAATAGTAATTTATTTAATCTTGCCTTCCAGTAATCCTACACCATATCCTCCAAAAGCCAACATTATATTCGTGTTTGACCATTCGATTAGGTCCTATGAAGGCAATGCTCAGCTATTTAGCTCAGCCAAACAGAGTGCTGTTGGTTTTATTCATGGCATAGACCAGGATCAACGATTATCGCTTATTCTGATTCATGGTCAAAGGATGTCGATTATCAATGAACGTGATAAATTACAACGGTGGATTGAAGAGGCGTACCAGAATGATGGTCAATTTGATCTGCCAAGCACGGTCGCAAAAGCTTGTGAACTTGCAGCTAATTCTCCCGCAAAAATCGTTATTCTGACAGCAAGTCAGGTCAATAGTCACGGAGTCCATGTATTACTCAAAAGTATTCATGGTTGTAATCAAATGCGTTTCTATCTGGTATTCTTGACTGCGGAGCCAGAAGAAAATATGGATACTGAAGTAAAACTTGCCTTAAATTCATTCGCTACGGCATCAGGTGGTGAATTTATTCAGATCACCAGTAACGTGGCAGTAACACGTTTAGCAATACTTGCACAACATATGAAATAACCTACTATAACAAATCCCAAATAAAATGGTTGATGCACTAATTTGTAATACAATAATTTATAACTCGATAATCCAGTTTTTAATGCTTGACAAAAAATTAAAGACTAATTTCAAACATAGGTGCAGACCCACTCCGCCCTATACCGTAAAGACGGCGTTGGTTCTTGTCGCCCTAACTCTCTTACACACATGTGTTTTCCGGAATCAGCTAGAGGCAGCCATTTTTTTACCTTCTCTGCCAAG
>JXSN01000596.1 GCA_001276605.1 Achromatium sp. WMS2 | reverse complement strand
AATTACTACCAATTGGAGGCTCGCAGCACCAGAGCGAGCCTACCTAACCAATGATTATGGTCAATATCTACCTATTGCTCCAATAATGCCACACCAAGTACTCTAGCTGCACTACCGCCGGGGATGGTACATATCACGCTGTAATTGCTCCACGCATCACTCTTGCCCGCCCCAACCAAACTGATGGATAATTCGCCAAAGCCACTGCCAGTAAAAGTTTTGCTACCAGAGGCCTTTAAAACTCCTGTATAGCTGTAGCTATAGGCCGTACATGTAGTAGCAAGTGTTCCTGAATGGGATAAATCCACGTAAACATAAGCACCATTAACACCGCTAGTATTTCTAGCTAGCGGACACACTACCAAAGTGGAAGTAGATTTCTTGCTTACAGTTCCATTGCTGTAATAATCGATGTAGCTAACATCGGATGCATTATAGTTTTTGCAAATAGTGCCGGAATGATCTGCGATCACCGCAGCCGTAGCTTGTTGGGGCGAAGCGGCCAACGATCCTAATAAAGCAACCGCAATGCCTTGTAATAGACTGGTTGTTTTAGCCACGACATGTTCTCCTAAACTTGATATACAATGTACACTAATCGTTCCTGATTACTGCCTACTCGTTCTTTCTACGCTACTAATGCATAATCAAAAATTATTTACGTAATCATTAATGCTTATTTTAGCCTTACTGTAAATTAAGAAAAGAGTCTTATTGCACATTAGTTTGGTTGGGGCGGGCAAGAGTGATGCGTGGAGCAATTACAGCGTGATATGTACCATCCCCGGCGGTAGTGCAGCTAGAGTACTTGGTGTGGCATTATTGGAGCAATAGGTAGATATTGACCATAATCATTGGTTAGGTAGGCTCGCTCTGGTGCTGCGAGCCTCCAATTGGTAGTAATT
>JXSN01000061.1 GCA_001276605.1 Achromatium sp. WMS2 | reverse complement strand
GGCCAGTAATTAATGTCAATTGGGATGATGCCCAAGCTTATTGTCAATGGTTAACCCAGCAGACCGGGCAAAAATATCGGTTGCCAACGGAGGCGGAATGGGAGTATGCTTGCCGAGCGGGGGGCAAGGGGGAATACTGCTTTGGTGATAACGTTGCTATGCTAAAGGATTATGCCTGGTATAGTGAAAATTCTGGTAATCAGACTCATCCGGTAGGGGAAAAACTGCCTAATGCCTGGGGATTATACGATATACATGGGAATGTGTGGGAATGGTGTCAGGATCGTTGGCATGATAACTATCATGGTGCTCCTACCGATGGTTCTGCTTGGGAAAGTGGGGATTCGTCACGTAGATTATTGCGGGGCGGCTCTTGGTCCTACCGCGACGGCTACTGTCGCGCTGCGTTTCGCAGCCTCAGCGGGCTTAGCTACTCCTACAACGGTTGGGGTTTCCGCGTTGCTTGTTGTTTGGGCTAGAACTGTGTATTCCTTTGTGCTTTTAATCTTTTACCCTTGCCGTTGACTTTGCCGTTGCCGTTGTCGTTTTAACTTGTTTTCGGGCCGTTTAGGCCCGAAAACCGAATTTTTTGAAAGCCCGGATCGTAGGGCGGGAGAAACGCAGCCCGGTAGGGTACGCATCGCGTACCTTTTTAAGCTCATCCCTGGCTTCTGGATTCCGGCAATCCATGCCGGAATGACGGGGTGAGGGCCATTTTTACCCGTAGGGCGGGAGAAACGCAGTGAATCCCGCCAATTATAGATTTACACCACATGCATAGACCTCACCCCCTGCCCCCTCTCCATTGATGGAGAGGGGGGTAGGGCGTCTGGGAGTACTACGACGCTATATTCCATCATTCCGGCATGGATTGCCGGAATCCAGAAGCCAGGGACGAGTAAATCCAAATGGTGCAATGCCCGTTGGTTATTGCACCCTACGAACCTATATTCCGTCATTCCGGCATGGATTGCCGGAATCCAGAAGCCAGGGATGGTGACACATCCATTGATGGTAGGACCTCACCCCCTGCCCCCTCTCCATTGATAGCGAGGGGGGTAGGGCGTCTGGGAGCACGGGCGTCTCGCCTGCTGTTTCTCACAGCTCGGTGGCTCGGTAGTGCGGGAGAAACGCAGTGAATCCCGTCTTATGAGATATCTTTAACAATCAACCAAATGTCTGGATTTGCTATCACTCTTCCGTCCTACAAATTTCATTACATACAAAGAGTTCCATTCGTACCGCGGTCTATGCGGCAACCTCATTTCAGATTGCAAATACATGCCTATGTCGGGTACATTAAGACGCACTTGCAAGCACTAGCACATCCCATAAATCAATGCATCTTATGACCCTAAAAATAAATCTAGGTCTGTTTTTATCTCCTCAACTGTATCTGCAGTGCCGATTGCTACCCTCATCCAAGAACCATCGATATGATTTTCTTCAGAGGTATCATATTGATTAGCAAAACCTCTCTTTTCTTCACCCATTTTTATACGTGTACTTCTAGCACCGTAGGAGGTTGCCTTAACAATAGTTGTCATTTTAGCCATCTGTGCAAGAATATCTTCAGTATGCAAATTTATATGAAAATACAAACATCCCGGTCCACCCTTAGGTAATTGCTTAACATTTACGGCATAAGTAGGATGGGAGGGTAATAGCGGGTACAATACGCGATTAATCTTGGGGTGCCCTTCTAACCATTGTGCAATAATCAGCGATTTAGTAGAAATATCACCTATGCGTTCACTTAAACTACTTAGACTATCTAAAATCACTTTACAGTATAGTGGACTTAAATTTATACCAGCCATGCTAGCATTTAGCGATATTGGGGCCACCAAATCTTTTTTGCCCAATATAGCTCCTGCTAGGCAGCGTCCTCCGCTGTAGTATTTAGTGAGAGATACGACAACCCCATCTACGCCAAAGTTAAAAGGATTAAATAAAGCCGAGGATAACCAGGTATTATCGATTACAATTGGATAGTCATACAGATGCCTCATACGTTGTAGAAAACTAAAATCTGGCATATGTCCAGATGGGTTAGTGCATGATTCTGTGTATAGCAGTTTGATTTCTGCACCGTATTGTTCTGATAACTTAATAATGGCTCCTTTGTCGGTAATACTTACCCTTTCATAACTAAATTTCGGGAAAAGATCCGCAAAATATTTTAACATTTTTACTGTATCACAATACAGTTCATCAGCAACTATAAATCTGATTTTATCAGTTTTATCAAGATTGCTAAGAATTATGTTAGTAAAGAGATGATAAATGGCATGCATTCCAGAGGTAAGAAGAACCACAGAGTGTAAAGAAGAAGGTTTACCGTAAAAATTATTTAGAACTTCTCTTAGACGTTTTTGATCCTTTTGTCTGACTCGAGAATATTTATTATCCTGAATCGGTGCAATGCTTTCTGCAATGTTTATGTCGTTTTGAATATCCATACATTTACCTGTGGAAAATATTTTTGAAGTTGACAAGCAAATCTTAAAATTACAAACATTTAAATTCAATTATGTTTTCTTAGCCAGTATCAGGATAAGGCAGTTAATTATGATCCTGTTTTACCAAATACTAATTGATAATGCAATACTTTGTGATCTGCACCTTGCTACCGTAGCTCGGTAGTGCGGGAGAAACGCAGTGAATCCCGCCAATTATAGATTTACACCACATGCATAGACCTCACCCCCTGCCCCCTCTCCATTGATGGAGAGGGGGAAAGCGCGTCTGGGAGCGCAGGCGTCTCGCCTGCTAGGAGGGCGGGACACTTACAATCCCAATTATTTTTGCGGGCGGGGACGCCCGCGCTCCCAATTTTGCGGGCATTGCACCATTTTGGGATTTACTCATCCCTGGCTTCTGGATTCCGGCAATCCATGCCGGAATGACGAATTAGTTGGTAGGGTGCAATAACCAACGGGCATTGCACCATTTGGGGATTTACTCGTCCCTGGCTTCTGGATTCCGGCAATCCATGCCGGAATGATGGATTTTTAATAAATTGGGTCGCCAGGTAGTACGCATCGCGTACCTTTTCTGTACTGACGGGCGCAATCCCGTTGGCTCGACCCGATCCTAGCTGGTGGAGCGTCCCCGGCGGCGTTCCCACGCTAGAATATGGAAAAGATCAACAAGGAGACAGGTCCCAAATTTGATTATTCTTAACGCCTACCTTTAATTAATTCCAAACGCTGGGTTGCTAGCTTTGATTCTGTGGAACCAGGAAATCTTTGTGTTACCTGTTCGAGAAACTCTGTTGCCTGTGCTATTTCACCTTTTTCATGACTGATAAAACCTAATTTTAGGGTTGCTGCTGCAACTTTATTACTATCTGGATATTGCTCTAATACTTGGGTAAAAGCTGCTATAGCAGCGTCAAAGTCCCTGGTAACATAATAGGCCTCCCCCAGCCAATATTGGGCATTTCCGGCTAATACACTCGTGGGATATGCCGTAGTGAAAGCGCGAAAACCAGCTATAGAGTTAGCGTATTGGCCGTTTTTTAGTTGAGAAAGGGCAGCTTGGTAGCTATCGGTTTCTGATTCAGAATTTCTAAACGGTGGTGGAGTATTAACCACAGGAGCGGGTCGGTAGGTTGGCGAATAGGTATGTGGCGGCGGTATTAAGCTACTAGAATCGTCATTTGGTACATTGGTGGTAGTGCGTGGAGCAGCAACTGCATTAGGCACTGGCACTACAGGTGCGTTCGCTGTAGGAACGTTGCGAATTGATGTTGATCCACGTAGTTCACGCCTTAGTTCGTCTATTATATGGCCTTGTTGTTCCATTTTGCCGCGTAATTCTTGAAGCTCATCACGTAAACGCTGCACCTGCAACAGTAGGTCTGATAGACTTTGATATTGCGAATTATTTTGACCTTCGCTGTTTCTAGGACCGTATAGCCATTCGGAGTGTAAATTGCCACTAATAGCGATTAGGCATAGGCTCATCATTAATGACTTCATGGAAATGGTAGTTACAAATGGGAATTTCATAGGTTAATTCTCTTGGTATATAAAATTATCTAATAATACTGTAATTCGACACGACGATTTTTGGCCCAAGCTTGTTCATTTTGTTCCGGATAAGCTGGATGTTCCTTGCCATAGGAGAATAAACGCAATTGATCGCCCCTTACGCCTTCAGCCATGAGGAATTGCTTGACCGCTAAGGCACGTCTTTCCCCAAGTGCGATATTATATTCTCTAGTTCCCAGAGCATCACCGTGGCCTTCAACAGACACAAATGCTTGAGGGGCTGAAGTTAGGTACTTACTGTGTAAGCGTAATATGTCTACGGCATCGGTGCGAATTGTAATGCTGTTAGCATCAAATAATACTATGTTATTCAATGGAGTACCATCAACTCCCACCGGTCGCGGATTGCCTCTTAGCGTTGGTTGCGGATTAGCACTGTCATTATTAGGCACTGGGTTTTTGGCATTGCTCCCCCACAGGTTTTGCCATAAACTTCCATTGGTTCGATTGTCATTGGCAACATTGGCGTCATTGGCGTCGGAAGTGGCGTTATCGTCAGCTGTAACCTGACCCTGGACTTGATTGCGACGAGCGTTATCGTACCAACGGTCATTAGCAGCTTGACGTGCCCTTATGGCAGCGAGTTCAGCGTTTAAATCACGCATTTTCGCAGGTGCACCTGCTGCGTCATCATCTACTGGTGAGCTGGAGCAGCCCAACAGCAAAAGTATTATGGCAGATAAAGCCATAAAATATTTCAAGTTGTTCATTGTGTAATACCCAAAATACCTCATTTTATATAGGGAGAAAATGCAGGCTCGCGCACACTAGTGGCATTTTCTGTGATGCGTTGGCGCACACGTCCATCGGTTGATACAATAGCCACTATTTCACGTTCACCATCGCGAGTAGTGTAGGCAACCATACTGCCATTGGCAAGTAGCGTAGGAGATTCATCCATGGGGCCATTGGTTAGTTCTTGTAAAGTGCTTTGACTGCCGAGCTTTAAAATACCTATTCCAAAATTTTCAGCACGTTTAGTCACCAAGGCTATGGATTTACCATCTGGGAAATAGACAGGTCTAGCATTATAATCACCACTGAAGGTTAGCCGTTTAGGTTCACCGCCATGAGCTGACACTTGATATATTTGTGGACTACCACCACGATCTGAGGTAAAAATGATAAAATTTCCATCTGGGGACCAACTGGGTTCGGTATCAATGGCTATATTATTGGTAATACGCTCCAGATACTTGGTGTCTAAATTGAGCACGTAAATCTCTGGATCGCCATCCTTAGATAGGACTACGGCTAAACGGGTTCCATCTGGAGCCCAGGCAGGTGCACTATTAATTCCGCTGTAGGCTGCCACTTGTTGCCGTTCACCTGTACCAAGCTCTTGGACGTATATTGTATGTTGTTTATTTTCAAAGGATACGTAGGCGATTTTCTTGCCGTCTGGAGACCAGGCAGGAGACATTATGGGTTCTGGTGAGGAGGTAATGATTTGCGGATTAAAGCCATCGGCATCTGCTATTTTTAATGATACTTGGGATATTCCAGCTGAATTTACTGTTTCAGTTATATATGCTAATTTAGTTGCAAATGCGCCTTTGGTGCCGGTAAGTTTTTCATATACGATATCCGCAATCCAATGGGCACTTGCCCTTATGCCAGCCTGAGTCGTAGGTATGCGATAGGCTGCTATTTCTTCTTGCTGCGGGATATCAATGAGTTGAAAGCTAATAACATGACTATCACCATTAGTTTGTACTGATCCAACTAATAGGGCATCTTGGCCTAAGGCTACCCAATCGCGGAAATATACTTCCTGGGCAGTATGCGGCTGGCTAAACATATCCTGCTGGGGTAAGGTGCGAAATCTACCGCTGCGGTCTAAATCAGCAGCTACTATGGTGCTGATATCATCTACGCCCGCTGTGGGATTAGTGCTCCAGGCAAAAGGTACTATGGCTATGGGAATAGCGCCACGCATGCCGTCATCTATCTTGATAGTCATTTCGGCATTAGTTGGGGCCATATATGTGAGTATTAGTGTCAATAATAAGGCTAGGTGCATACGAGATTATCCCTAAATAATTGCTGTGGTTATCTGTTGTGATTAGGTGGTGGCAATTTATGCATTTATTGAGGACAAAATTTCGGTATCTTGATGTGAATAAGCAGGACTACAGCAGCATAAAAATACTAATTCTATAGTACCAATATTGCGGATACAGTGTGCTACACCACTATTGATACATACGGTATCACCGGGATTAACGATTAAGATTTCTGTGTCTAGCTGCATTGCTCCGCATCCCTGAGTGATGTGGTATAATTCTTCAGTATGTTTATGGCTATGCAGCAGGGTGCTAGTATTAACCGGCACTCGCGCCAAGGCCAGGCTTTGCTTTAAGACGCCGTGCCAATTGGGGTGCATAAGTTCCCGAATTAACGAGCCATCCTTGGTTATAAAATCGGTACCATCTGCATATTGGGTATGTATTATCTTGAGTTTATCCAATCATCTCTTCCATTTTTTATATAGATAATTTGCGCAATTTGGATACGGGTATTATCAGACTTGTTGAATACCTTCCGGCAGGCTATGCCGGAATGGAGAATTGTGTTGGTTTGGAAACTATGGATTACCCATAAGCTTGATTTTTAGTACTTTATTTGGGTAAATTGGAATGTCCCATTAGCCAGTAATCAACGGCACGGGCGCATTGGCGGCCTTCGCGAATAGCCCAAACTACTAGGGATTGACCACGTCTCATATCGCCAGCTGCAAATACACCAGTTACTGGAGTATGGTAGGCTTTGGGGCCGTCTACTGGAGCCTGTACGTTACCACGGGCATCAAACTCCAAGCCAGCTGTGGTTTGCAATTCGCTAAGCAGACCAGTATGCACGGGGTGTAAAAACCCAGTAGCTAAAGTGACTAATTCGCAAGGGATTTCAAATTCCGAGTTTGGAACTTCTTGTTTATTCCAGCGGCCCTGGGCATCTTTGGACCAGTCAACTTTAACGCAGACCGCGGCCCGTACTTGACCGGTTTTATCTCCAAGAAATACTTTAGTATCAATACTCCAGAGGCGCTCGCAACCTTCTTCATGGGAACTGGTAGTGCGCAATTTGTTAGGCCAATGGGGCCAAGTCAGAGCTTTATGTTCTTTGGCAGGTGGTTTGGGTAAAATCTCTATCTGGGTAACCGAACGGGCACCGTGCCGATTCGCCGTACCAATACAGTCGGAACCAGTGTCGCCGCCACCTATGACTAGTACATTTTTGCCTTCGGCACTGATAAACTGGTGTTCGGGGACGTAGACCCCTTGAACCCGTTTGGAAGTGGCGCGTAAGAAATCAAGTGCAAAATATACACCGGATAATTCACGTCCTGGAATGGTTATATCTCGAGGCTGTTCGGCACCGCCTGCTAGGATCACTGCATGATAATTAGCACGAATTTGGGCTACGGATACATCAGTACCCACATGAGCATTAGTGTGAAACTCGACGCCCTCCGTGAGCATCTGACTAATACGTCTATCGATTAAGGCCTTATTCAGCTTAAAATCTGGTATTCCATAACGTAATAGTCCACCGATGCGGTCATGTTTTTCGAACACCGTAACTTTATGTCCCGCACGTGCCAATTGTTGAGCAGCGGCTAAACCAGCCGGTCCTGATCCAACAATGGCTACACATTTACCACTACGGCGTTCTGGTACTTGGGGTGTAATCCAACCTTCTTGCCAGGCTTTATCGACGATAGCGCATTCTATAGTCTTGATTGTAACCGGAATTTCACTAATGTTTAAGGTGCAGGCTGCTTCGCACGGGGCGGGACAGATGCGTCCAGTAAACTCTGGGAAATTATTGGTCGCATGTAAAATATCTATAGCGGCACGCCATTGGTCCCGATATACCAGGTCATTCCAATCTGGGATCAGGTTATTTACCGGGCAACCGTTATGGCAAAACGGGATTCCGCAGTCCATGCAACGGGATCCTTGCTGCATAACATCAGTATTGGACAGAGGGATCACGAACTCATCGTAGTGTACAATGCGTTCAGGAACGGTGCTGTAGGTACGATCTACCCGTTGAAATTCCATAAAACCAGTAGTTTTTCCCATTATGACACCTCTTTTAGTGATGGTGGCAGTGCTAATGCTTGAGGCGGTCTTACTTTTTGGGCATGCATTTCGGTAAGCGCACGTTGGTATTCTATAGGCATTACCTTGATAAATTTGGGTAAGTACAAATCCCAAGCATCCAGGATACGCTGGGCCACGGTGCTGCCAGTGTAGGCTAAATGCCTTTGGACTAGCTGTTGCAGACGGATGGCATCGAATCTAGTCATGTCATGGTTTATATCTTCCCCATCTTGAGGTATATCTTTAGTACTCAGATGGTTATGATAACCAGATGGGTTATGTTCCGGATTTATAGCAGTTGTGGTAACCATGCTATGATTGCAGCGTAATTTAAAGTCATTGTGTTCATCTAATACATAGGCGACGCCACCAGACATACCAGCGGCAAAGTTGCGGCCAGTGGGACCGAGGCAGACCATAATGCCACCGGTCATATATTCACAACCATGGTCGCCAACACCTTCGACTACAGCAGTAGCGCCGGAATTGCGGACACAAAAACGTTCACCAGCAACACCTCGGAAAAAGCATTCGCCACTAATTGCGCCATAGAGCACGGTGTTGCCAACTATGATATTATCTTCAGCACGTTTCAGCCCGGAATCTGCCGGTGGATATATGATCAAGCGTCCGCCGGAGAGGCCTTTACCTACGTAGTCATTGGCATCACCGGCTAATTCTATGGTAACTCCGTGCGCTACCCAAGCTCCAAAAGATTGGCCGGCAGTTCCGGTAGCGTGGATGTGAATGGTATCGTCGGGAAGACCGGCATGTCCGTAGATACGAGCTACTTGGCCGGAGAGCATGGCCCCAAAAGTGCGATTATAATTGCGAATCTGAGTGTTGATTTGCACCTTAGTTTTATTTTGCAAGGCCGGTTGTGCTTGTTGGATCAAATTATGATCTAGGGCTTGGTCCAAACCGTGGTCCTGGGTTTCGCAATTGTACAAAGCCACTTCTGGTGCTGCCTTAGGAATGCTTAACACCCGTGAATAGTCTAAACCTTTGGCTTTCCAGTGGTCTACAGCCTGTTGCATGGCAAGCAGATGACGTTGGCCAATGAGGTCTTGCAAGCGCTTAATTCCCAATTTAGCCATGATGTGGCGTGCTTCTTCGGCCACAAAAAACAGGTAATTGATGACATGTTCCGGCTTACCAGTGAAACGTTTGCGTAGCTCTGGATCCTGAGTGGCCACACCCACAGGACAGGTATTGAGGTGGCATTTACGCATCATGATGCAACCGCTAGCTATGAGGGGAGCGGTGGCAAAGCCAAATTCATCAGCTCCCAATATGGCTCCAATTATAACATCGCGCCCGGTCCGAATGCCGCCGTCGACCTGTACGGACACACGGCCGCGCAAGCGATTCAGCACCAGAGTTTGGTGGGTTTCGGCCAGTCCAATTTCCCAAGGGGAACCGGCATGTTTGGTTGAGGTAAGGGGGCTGGCGCCGGTGCCACCTTCATAGCCGGATATGGTGATATGGTCGGCATGGGCTTTGGTTACACCGGCGGCGACGGTACCAACTCCAATCTCGGATACTAGTTTGACTGAGATGCGAGCCTGGGGATTTACATTTTTAAGGTCATGAATGAGTTGAGCCAGGTCTTCTATGGAGTAGATATCGTGATGGGGTGGTGGCGAAATTAAACCAACCCCTGGTATAGAATGACGGACCCGGGCGATTTGGCGACTTACTTTGTGTCCAGGTATTTGACCACCTTCGCCGGGTTTGGCGCCTTGGGCAATCTTGATTTGAATATCGTCGGCATTCACCAGATATTCGGTAGTAACCCCAAAGCGGCCCGAAGCTACCTGTTTGATAGCGGAACGACAGGGGTTGGGTTTGCCATCAGGCAAGGGTTGGTAACGTTCTGGTTCTTCGCCGCCTTCGCCAGTATTGGACTTACCACCCAGAAAATTCATGGCTTTGGCCAAATTAGTGTGGGCTTCAGCGGAAATACTGCCAAAGGACATGGCACCAGTGGCGAAGCGTTTGACGAGCACGGATGCTGGTTCTACGTCGGTTAAAGGTATGGGGTTAGCTGACCAGTTGAAATCCATTAAATTGCGCAGGGTAAGGAGATGATCCCCTTGCTCGTTGATCGCAGCGGCAAATGCCTGATAAGTTTCCCAACTGTTGGCGCGGGCGGCGTGTTGAAGTTTGCTAACGCTGTCTGGGGTCCAGGCATGGGCTTCGCCGCGCAGGCGGTAGGCATAATCGCCACCTGGATCTAGGTGTTTGCTGTAGATTTGTTTGTGACCGTAACCGCAGGCACGCCACCGCACGGCTTCTTCTGCAATTTCGGTTAATCCAATGCCTTCGACAGCACTGGCAGTACCAGTGAAGTATTTATTCAGAAATTGGGTATTTAGGCCTACAGCATCAAATATTTGAGCACCACAGTAGGATTGGTAAGTAGATATGCCCATTTTAGACATTACTTTGAGGAGACCTTTGCCGATGGCTTTCAGGTAATTGTACTGTGCTTTTTCAAAACTAATGTCTTGATCAAGATGCGTGAGGATGGATTGGATGGTATCGAAGGCCAGGTACGGGTTGATGGCTTCGGCACCATAACCGGCTAAGGTGGCAAAGTGGTGTATTTCTAAGGCGGCCCCAGTTTCTAAAACTAACCCGGAACTAGTGCGTAATCCGCGTCGTATCAAATGGTGATGTACCGCAGATGTGGCTAACAATGCTGGGATAGCGATATGATCCCGATTCATATTGCGGTCAGATAGAATTAGGATGTTGAAGCCATCTAGCACGGCCTGTTCTGCTTCCAAACATAATTGTTCTAAAGCCGCTTCCATGCCAATTGCTCCGGCCGATTCCGGATAGGTAATGGGTATGGTTTGGGTACGGAATGCACCGCGGGCGTTATGTTCTATGTGACGAATACGTTCTAAATCGGCATTAGTTAATATAGGTTGATCGACTACCAGGCGCCAATGATTGCTAACCTCGTTTAGTCCCAATAGGTTAGGGCGAGGTCCGATTAGGGAAATTAGGGAGGTAACTAGTTCTTCGCGAATAGAGTCTATGGGGGGG
>JXSN01000007.1 GCA_001276605.1 Achromatium sp. WMS2 | reverse complement strand
CAAGATTATGCCGTTAATCTTTATCTAAGTTAATTTGAGCGTCTGGCTAAGGGCTAAATTTTTGACAGGCCATAAAGTAATTAACGCTGATATCTTTACCCAAACAGTATTTTTGGGTAAATGGGTCATAACTCATACCAGTAATATCTTGTGGATTTAACTCATATTTACTAGTCCAGGCACCTAGTTCTGCCGGTTGTATAAACTTAGCAATTGGTGCGTACCCTTGGGAATTAGACCCAATATATATTCAGCGCCTATGACCCCAAAGAGGTAGGCTTTAGGAGTACGATTTAAGGTAGAGAAAAAGACCCACCCCCCTGGTCTTACCAATTCAGAACAAGCCTTAACCACTGATTCTGGATTGGGCACATGTTCCAGCATTTCCATACAGGTAATAACATCATATTGAGCCGGTGTTTCCAGCGCCAATTGTTCAACTGTGATCTGGCGATATTGGACTTTGGCCCCAGTCTCGATGGCGTGTAATTCGGCAACTTCTAGTGGTGCAACACCCATATCGATACCTAGGATATTAGCACCTAGAGATGCGAGGCCTTCGGTAAGTACACCACCTCCACAACCTACATCTAACACCATTTTTCCATCCAAACCGTTGGTTAAACGTTCGATGTATGCTAGACGCAGAGGATTAATATCGTGTAAAGATTTAAGTTCACCATTAGGATCCCACCATCTTGAGGCTATGGCCTCAAATTTAGCTACTTCTACGTGATCAACATTAGTATTCGTTATCATCAAGTAATTGATCTCTTGGTTACGCAATTACGGCTTTAGCAGGCTGCCCCGGATGTTCCTGGGCTAATCTAGGTACCATATAGCCTGGTAGTTTACTGCGGATAGCATGCATCAAAATTAGCGCTTTGGAAACTGGTACTGCAAACTGGGCGGTGCCGTGAACCTGATCTAACATGTGAAGATAGTAGGGTATAATCTGGGCTTGAAACAAACACTGACTGAGTGCAATTAGGGTTTCAGCAGTGTCATTTACCCCCGCCAACAGGACGGACTGGTTAAATAAGGTTGCAACTGTGGCAAGTTGGTTAGCGGCTGTTATAGCTTGCGGGGTAAGTTCATGCGGATGATTAATATGTAAAACTATGATTATTTGCAGTCTAGTTCTGCGTAACATATTAATAAATGTATCATCAATACGTTGAGGTATTACAATTGGGATACGGGTATGGATACGCAGTCTAAGAATATGCGGTATGGCAGCAAGAGAATCAATTAAATTCTCTAACTTATCGTTTGCTATGGTTAACGGGTCACCACCACTCAAAATAACTTCTTGAACACTGGTATCGTTATCCAAATGTTTGAGTATAGCCTGCCAATGGGTTGGATTTAGGGCCTGGCCACCTTGTGTAGTTTGATAAGGAAAATTGCGGCGTAGGCAATAACGGCAGTGGATTACACAGGCTTGAGTCAAGATCAGTAATACTCTACCTTGATATTTACGCAACATTCCAGGAAGTTTACAGGCTGCTTGTTCATGGAGGGGATCGCTACTAAAACCTGGTTGCGGTTCCAATTCAGCCTGTGTTGGTAAAACTTGCAGTAACAATGGATCACAAGGATTACCGGGTTCCATTAAGTGTATAAAATTAATGGGAACTCTAAGACTGAAGGCATTAGCCGCAGCTTGGATGTGGGGTAACATAGATTCGGGTAATTTCAGCAACTGTAACAACTTACTTGGCTCGGTAACCGTCGCTGCTAATGCTCGGTGCCAACCAGAATCTGCTGTGGTGGCTTGATTATTGACTATTGCGTTATTGACCATCAGCAATGGAGCCATCTTCAGCTTCAGCATCAACTTCTTTCAAGATATTGGTTATTTCGGTGGGATTGGAACCAGCTGGCATGGGAATAAAGAACCGGTGGCCATGCCCATAAGCCCATACTGCCCCTATTGTCGCACCAACCAAAATGGTGACCCAACTTACCAAAAATATGCTAGCAATTGACAAAATGAGAGCATGCCCTAAACCGCTCACAAGATCTAAAGTTGGTTGTTCGCAACCTTGTTTCAGCCAATAGCACACATTGCTAAACACTACTTGTAGGTACCAACACAAAAAATGGGAAAATTCTCCACTTAAAGCGCCGGCTATCGCGCCACGCCAGGCAGTATATACATTTGGTTTTATAATTATCCACCAGGCTAATACAGCAGTAGTAATCAGTGCGGCTAGACCGGCGCTAGGAATGAATATTGCGTATCCTGCATCGGCGTTAATAAACCAGATTACTATCCCGGCAATTAAACCATAAATACCGCCTAAAAGACTAATTTGGAATAGATTCTTTGTACTTTGCTTCATGTAATTTGTGTTGATAATGCATGTATTGCTATGTATAAACAGTAAATACAGATTATTGTATCCTGCTTTTGATGCCACGCAATAAATTTCTAATATTACCACCCTTAAATTTTTTCATAATTTTTTGGGTTTGTTCAAACTGGCGTAGTAACCTATTCACATCCTGAACTTGGGTCCCAGAACCAGCAGCAATACGGCGTTTGCGTGAACCTTTAATTAAATCTGGAAAAGCCCGTTCCTTCAAAGTCATAGAGTTAATCATAGCCAATAATTGTTTAGAAATAGCATCACTAGCTTGGTTTTTAATATGTTCAGGTAGGCCACTCATACCAGGCATTTTATCCATTAAACTGCCCATTCCTCCCATTCTACCTATTTCTTCGAGGTGCGTTTTGAAGTCAGCTAGGTCAAAACCCTTGCCTTTATACAGTTTTTTGGTTAAAGCCGCGGCTTTTTCTTGGTCGAGCTTAGTTTGCACCTCTTCTACCAAGGTCAAAACATCGCCCATACCCAAAATACGCGAAGCGACTCGATCCGGATGAAATGGCTCTAACCCAGTAGTACGTTCACTGGTACCTAAAAATTTTATTGGCTTATCAGTAAGTTTCCGAATCGATAGGGCCGCGCCACCGCGAGCATCGCCGTCAGTTTTAGTAAGAATTACACCCGTAAGAGGTAATGCAGCATGAAATGCGGAGGCCGTTTTAGCCGCATCTTGACCAGTCATAGAATCCACAACAAACAAAGTCTCTATGGGATTTAAGACCTTGTGTATGGATTGTATTTCAGTCATCATGGTTGTATCTATGTGTAAACGCCCAGCAGTATCTACCAAGAGCACATCCACAAATTGGAGTTTGGCTGCTTTTAAGGCCTGAGTAGCAATAGTTACGGGCTGCTCACTGCTTTGACTTGGAAAAAATTTTGCATTTACCTCTAAAGCTAGAGTTTGCAGTTGAGCAATAGCTGCCGGCCTATACACGTCACAACTAACCACCATAACGGTTTTTTTCTGTTTTTCTATCAACCACCGGGCCAACTTGGCAACGCTGGTAGTTTTTCCTGAACCTTGTAATCCAGCCATTAACACCACAGCTGGAGGTTGTGTAGTAAGATTTAATTGCTCATTAGCCACGCCCATGACGCGGACTAATTCGTCATATACTATTTTAATTAGAGTTTGACCGGGGCTAAGACTACGTAGTACCTCTTCGCCAGTAGCTTTGTTCTTAATTTCTTCTATAAAATCACGCACCACGGGTAAGGCTACATCAGCCTCTAATAAGGCCATGCGTACTTCCCGCAAAGTATCCTTAATATTGCTTTCAGTAAGTCGTCCTTGGCCACGTAGGTTACCTAAAACCTTAGTAAGTCTTTGTTGTAAATTAGCAAACATTAAGTTAAGTCCTATGAACCAGATTAAGTAGATAATTTTATGCTAAAACACTATAATTATGCTAGATGTTTTTAAACCTAAGCCACTAAATCTGGTCTTTGTTGATGCCAGTTCGTAACTTGTTGTAATTTATGGGCAATATTAAGTAATTTGGACTCGGCAAATGGTTGGGCAATGATCTGTAGGCCAACTGGTAAATTATTCACCTGGGGGGCTGGAATGGATATGGCTGGTAAACCAGCTAGATTAGCTGCAATAGTGTAAATATCCGATAGATACATGGAGATTGGATCACTGGTACGCTCGCCTAATCTAAAAGCAGTGCAGGGTGAGGTAGGACCTAGTATCACATCAACCTTGGTAAAAGCCTGTTGAAAGTCTTCGGCAACCAACTGTCGCACTTTTTGCGCTTGCAGGTAATAAGCATCGTAATATCCAGCAGATAGTACATAGGTACCAATCATAATGCGCCGTTTAACTTCAGGCCCAAACCCCTCCGAGCGGGATCTTTTGTATAAATCTTCTAAATTTTTAGGTTCAGAACAACGATGTCCAAAACGTACACCATCAAATCGAGCTAAATTGGAAGAACATTCAGCCGGTGCTACCACATAGTAAGCAGGTACTACTAGATTAGTGTTAGGTAGACTAATTTCTACAGTTTTAGCACCTAATTTTTCCAGTTCGGCAATTGCAATTTGTATCGAAACTGCAATACTAGCGTCCAATCCGGTACCAGTAAAATATTCTTTAGGTAACCCAATAACTAATCCGTTTAAACTTTGGTTTAAAGCCGCCATATAATCTGGAACTTTAATATCCACACTAGTAGAGTCTTTAGGATCAAAACCGGCCATGGCTTGCAGCATAATAGCAGCATCCTCTGCACTATGACACATAGGACCAGCTTGATCTAGGCTAGATGCGAATGCTACCATTCCAAAACGGGAAACCAAACCATAAGTAGGTTTAAGCCCAGTTATGCCGCAGAGTGCCGCAGGTTGCCGAATTGAACCTCCAGTATCAGTACCAGTAGCCGCTACGGCCAAACCGGCCGCTACAGCTGCCGCGGAACCGCCCGAAGATCCTCCAGGGACCCTGTGTAAATCCCAAGGATTAAGTGTGGGTCCATACCAACTTGTTTCGGTAGATGAACCCATAGCAAACTCATCCATATTGGTTTTACCCAGCATTACAGCACCAGCCGCGGTTAGGCGGGCTACCACGGTAGCATCATATGGTGCTATAAAACTATCTAGCATTTTTGAACCACAGCTGGTACGCACGCCATCCGTACAAAAAATGTCTTTATGGGCTATGGGAATTCCCAAGAGTAAACTAGGATCACCCGTGCGAATCCTGGCATCGGCAGCCTGGGCTTGAATCAAAGCCGTATCCGCTGTAAGACTGATGAAGGCATTCAGATTGGGATTAAGTTTGGTGCAGCGTTCCAGAAAATTCTGGGTTAACTCTACACTAGAACACTCACCAGCACGTAATGCACGGGCTAGCTGACTAATACTTGCTTTATGCATGGTTTAACCAAATTATTCCATTATTTTGATCACAAGTCACTATAATATCAAGATAATGGGTAAATAATACCGTTTTGGCATGATCACCAAATATTCAACATCAGATAGCATGCGACCTGGATGGGTATTTATGCGGTTTAAGCGTAACCACTTGCAATAATTTACCAATAAATCTCATGCAGCTAGAACTTTATGATCATGGCAACGCAAAAATAACACTTATTTCAATCAATTACTTTAGGTACTAAGTATAAGCCATCTACAGTAAGTGGCGCTATGGTTTGATACTTGCTATGTTGATCGTATTCGGTAACAACATCATCCCGTAATCTTTGATGCATATGCAAAGGATGCGCCATCGGCGTAACTTGATCAGTACTCGCCTGGTTTAATTGGGCGACTAAATCAAGGATACTAGAAAGTTCTTTAGCATAGCGTTCGGTATCCTGATCGGTAATTTCCATTCTGGCTAGATGGGCAATTTTGGTTACATCGGTTGCTTGTAAGGTCATGATTAATTCCTGAATAATATAGGTAAATGCCAACTGCGAGCGGGTACTGTAAGTATAGCAGATTAACTCAATGTGGTTGCTTTGTAGTACAATGGGCAATTTTACCTGCGTATGCTTGCTGATAAATCTGCGAATAAAATGGCATTTGATATCGCTTAAAACTGGTACATATAATTGATTGCATTTGATAATATAAATAAATACGCAAATTACTTAAGCACCTGGTATCTGAATAAAGTGCTAGGATTAATATTTATCACTATATTAGCTTTTTATTTGCTAAGTATTGGCACTGCTGAACATACCGGAGTAACAGGTAAAGACGAATATTACCTAAGTATGCGCATACCACTGTGCATGCAAGAGCAGCAAGTATGGGTAATACCATGTTTAGATACTCAACCAAGACTACGCAAACCGCCATTATTGTACTGGTTAACCCGTGCCAGTTTTGAAGTATTTGGAACCTCCATAGCCAGTGCCAGATTGGTGGCAGTAAGTTTTGGAGCCATGCTCATACTAGCAGTAGGCGTGTTAACTTTGCAGCTGGGGCACTCCATCGCCACAGCCATAAATACTAGCTTAGTCATGCTATCCTGTGTTGGTTTAGCAATAGGTGGGCGTATCCTAGAACTAGACGTGCCCGTAGCCACCTTTAGCACTTGGGCCACAGTAGGACTACTCCATTGGTACCATACCAATCGACTTAGTAGCGCATTCCTTGCTATTATATCCCTATCCGCCGGATTTCTCACCAAAGGACCCGTGGTAGCCGTAGTTTGCGGATCTGGTATATTAGCATTGTTAATGACTGACCGTGCCTTTAGGCAGTTTTTACGCACTCAACGACTTCACATTCTATTGCTGCTAAGCACCTTTATTCTTTTAACAACACCTTGGTTTATTTATGTTTATCTATTATACCCAAATGTTAGTAGCGAGGTATTGCAATCTGAATTAGCCGCACGTAGATTTTTACATCTCTCTCTAACACCAATATCTGGAACGATTTTACTAGCATGGCCATGGAGTTTTATAGTACTCTTACGTATTTACCATTATAAATTGGAACCATCCGCATCTAAAAAACACTTACCCATGCTTATCTTGTGGCTCATATGGTCATTAGTACCATTTTTTCTGATGCGTAGTTTTGAACGCTATCTAATCGGCTCATTAGTCCCAATAGCACTATTATTATCTATTCACAACCATACAATTCCTAAATATTGGATCTGGCCAGCCCGTATTGGTCTAACATTAGCACTTATAATAACAACCATTATTCAAATACTAGCAATTACTCTTGCCGGAATATCCAATAGTTGGTGGCTAATTATTACAATCAGTGTGAACATTTGGTTTGTAATGCAGTGGTGGTATCCGCAGCACTTAAGACTTATGGCTTTATCCGCAGCCCTATTATGGTCTAGTACCATGGGTTTAGTCTATCCCAAATTGGGTATTAATAAAATTCCCGTTGAACTGGTAACACAGGTCAAAACATCAGAAGTGGTATTATTTGATGGTCCACAACCGGCGCTGTTGCCAGCTTTATTACAGCGTAGCCTAATCCATATTGATAATACCTGGCAATTACCCAAACATCTACTCACGCCATGCACGCAATTTTTCCTCTTGGCTAACGCCTGGCAAAATGACCAGGTATTATCAGGAATAACCACATTGCAGTTACAAGCCAGCGTACAATCTAGTTATGGAATTTTTAGCTCCCAGGTAAAATGGGTTAACATGTTTCGACCAGGGTTATCCGCAGCACAAATTATAAATGCTATACGCACTGGGCACCTCGAAACTATCAAACCGCAAGTAATTCTATATAAAATTAGCAATCCTAAGTGTACTTTCCAGGCTAATTAGATGTTTTATAAGCATTATTATATATTGCGAGTAATTCTAGTACGATACCTGCCCATCACTAGTGACAATATCCAGCTTTGCCTGATCCCATTGCGCACTGTTGAACACTTGGATATTTCCGCTGTGTACCCTAATTTTTAGCCTTTTGATTGCAGAAGCGGCC
This sequence comes from Achromatium sp. WMS2, assembly GCA_001276605.1. GTDB lineage: Bacteria > Pseudomonadota > Gammaproteobacteria > Chromatiales > Chromatiaceae > WMS2. The sequence continues at coordinate 17,620 of JXSN01000007.1, read as the reverse complement.
ACAAATACCTGCACCGATGTGTGCAACTCTGTAAAAAAACCACGTTGATATAACCGATAAAACAAAACATTATTTATAGCATCATATCGATCACGATGCTGCAACCGATAATTTGGCAGTCCAAAACCACTCATGGTGGTCATAATTGTCAAGGCCGATTTCGTGGTTAAATTTGCATCTGGATACACCATCACGTCCGCATGTTGCAGATTTATGTCCACTATTATCTGGGCAACAATTGATTTTGGTAGGTTATAGCTAATAGTTTTGTGGATCGGAAAGCCAAGTAAGGCACCAATAATTGTTAATATCCCAACTCCAGAGTAAAAAACTGTTTTAAAGCTTAAATCATATTTAGGTTGAAAGTTAATGTTCTTTGAATTGGTCATGTAATGTGGTATTTTCAGCACCCAATAGTAACATACTAGAGCGCTAAAAAAACAGATGTATCCAGCCCATAACACATCTGATAAAAAATGCGCCCCTGCCGCCATTCTGCCGATACCAAATAACAAGCCTAAACCAATACTACCTAGCAGGCTCAGCCACGCCACTAAAGGCTTATGTTTGCGATATAAAAACCAGAATATGCAAAAAACGAACCCAATTGAGGCATGACCGGCTGGAAAAGATTTATCTTCCGAAACTTCACCAATAGCCAGCGGTGGCAAGTATTGCTTAGTACCACCAAATATTTGCAATTGATACGGACGCGGTCTTCCCCAATGATCTTTAAATACCAAATTAATCAATAAACCCGGCCCAAGTACTAGGGTTAATAACATGTATATTGCAGCTAAACGTTGCCAGTTATATGCGCTATTAACAATTATAAACCATACCGCAAATATGGCTATAATGCCAGTAAAAATAGGCGCCCCAAAAAACAAAAATTGCCACAGTGCATACGATCCTTGTGGCCAATGTTGCCCAATTGCAGACCGCACATAAAATAAATTTGCGCAATAAACATCCAGATCCGTCACCCAAAATATCCAGGTCGTCAGCAATGCAATACTGACTACAATCAACAGTGGCGATTTCCAATCTGAAATTAGTACTCTAGAATCAGCATTATTCATATAAAACAACATTATAAAATAAACAATAGCGTTCAGTTACAATTAATTGAGGGCAGTTGCCTACCGTGCAACCGAGGCGTACCAAATAATCTATGCTGATGGAAACCTTTGGCTACTCCTGTCCCAAGAATTTAACTATTTGATAAATAGATGGTTTTACCAAAGCTAGCTATTAGCATTTGAGTAAGCAATAGGTAATATACAACCGATATCAAACATTAGATTTGTTACTTTTTACTTTATGATATAATAAATTTGTAAGCAATCACAGGATAGATTAAAGTTTACGCTATATCCAAGCCTCGTAAACGTATCAATAAGCAAAAATAGATATTTTAATATTTAATAGTACCATATGCAAGGCATTTACAAGCAATGAAATCCAAAATCAGGCAACTAGTAGCCACGGCGCTAGAACACATGGTTACAGCAGGGTTACTTGATGCTACCACCAAACCTATTTTTACCGTAGAACGTACTCGTGATCCCAGTCATGGAGATTTTGCCAGCAACCTAGCCTTAATTCTAGCCAAACCCCTCCACTTAAAACCCCGTGCAGCCGCAAAAATTATAGTGGATGCTATACCTAGTTCACCTATAGTTTCGCACATAGATGTTGCTGGCCCCGGGTTTATTAATTTTCACATAGATAATACTGCTTTTTTAGAGTTATTATCTGAAATTCTCACTGAAGATGCTAATTATGGACGTAGCAATCAAGGTGCTGGCACATCAATACAAGTAGAGTTTGTGTCCGCCAACCCAACAGGCCCCCTCCACGTAGGCCATGGTCGGGGAGCTGCCTACGGCTCAGTGGTCGCCAACCTTCTAGAAACCATTGGATTTAAGGTACACCGCGAATATTATATTAATGATGCTGGTCGGCAAATGGACATATTGGCAGTTTCTGTGTGGATACGCTATTTAGAATTGTGTGGCGAAACATTGAAGTTTCCTAGCAACGGCTATCACGGCGACTATGTATGGGATATAGCTGCAAATTTACATCGCAAGCACGGTAATGATTATCGACATGCAAATACCGAGATTTATTTTGATTTACCACTAGATGCCCCGGATGGCGATAAAGAACAATTCATTGATGCTATGATTGCCAAGGCCAAAAAGTTGCTTGGGCCAACCAATTACCGTAAAATATTTAACCTGGGTTTAGATATCATATTAGCAGATATCCGCGATGATTTAGGGCATTTTGGAGTCCATTACGATACTTGGTATTATGAGAGCGGTTTAGTAACCAGCGGTGCTATCGACAAGTGCATAGAACAACTAAAACAATCTGGATACGTATACGAAAATGCAGGCGCGTTATGGTTTAAATCCAGCGCGTTTGGGGACGAAAAAGATCGCGTAGTAGTACGCGAAAATGGCCAAAGCACCTATTTTGCCTCCGACATTGCCTACCATTTGGATAAATTAAATCGCGGTTTTGACAAAATTATAGATATCTGGGGTGCCGATCACCACGGCTACATTCCTAGAATGAAAGCCGCCCTACAGGCGTTGGGACATGATCCTAGCAAATTGGAAGTGCGTTTGGTACAATTTGTAGTTTTGTACCTCGGTAAAGTACGCGTATCGATGTCAACCCGATCTGGCGAATTTGAGACCCTAAGAGTCCTGCGCAAGGAAGTCACTAGTGAAGCAGCACGCTTTTTTTATGTAATGCGCACTTGCGAACAACAGTTTGATTTTGATTTAGAATTAGCTAAATCTAAATCCGCAGATAACCCAATTTACTACATCCAATATGCCCACGCCCGCATCAGAAGTGTATTTCGTCAAGCGGCAGAAAAAGGCATTGCCGTAGAACAAGGACCTTGCCCACTGGCAACGCTAAAACTCCTGAATACGGCTCAGGAACAAGCCATATTACGTACATTATCACGCTACCCCGAAGTAGTGGAAAGTGCAGCTTTACAATATGAGCCGCATCAACTCACCTATTATCTACAGGCTTTAGCTAACGAATTTCATGTTTATTACAATAGCCATACCTTTTTGGTGGAAGATGCGCATTTACGTACCGCCCGTCTAAATATTATCCGAGCTGTAGCCGTGGTATTGAGAAACGGGCTTAATTTAATTGGAATTTCAGCTCCAGAGAGTATGTGATGACAAAAGACTACAAATGGCGCGCCGAACCGGCACCTGCCCCCAAAAGCAAAAATTTAGGTTTCCTGTGGTTTGTATCCGGTGTCCTACTTAGCGCCGTAGCCTTTGGAGCAGCTTGGTTAAAATTCAGCCAAAATCCACCCGCGGCGCCGGATGCTAATGCCAATAAGGTCGAAACTCCAGCTGCAAAGCCTCAACCTCAAACACCTGAAGCTAGACCAGAGCCAGTAACTGATGATAACAAACCGAAGATAAAATTTGACTTTCCCAGTATGTTGCATGATGCAGAAGTAACCGTTCCCCAACAGCAGCAAACACCGCCGATAAAACCCACAGTACCACCGCCAGTAATTGCTAAACCTCCAGTTGTCGAAACCCGTCCAGAAGTTGCCCCTAATCCTGAACCGGCTCAAACTGTAGGTACTAATAATGACAAGGTTACCAAGCCAAGTGCGAGAACCCGCCGTGCTAGGTATAGCCGTAAAAACTCTAGATCGTCAGCAAATGTACAGCGTTCTAGCGATAAGAAGTCTAACGACAATTCTAAGGCTAAAAACTACAATAAGAACCGTAGATCTACTAAACCTAAAGTATCTAGACAACAACCACATAGACCGGCAGCATTGCAGCTAGGAGCCTTTGAAAATAATAGTGATGTCAATAGTATGCGAGCTCGTATGGCTATGATGGGTGTAGAAACCAATGTACAAACTATCAAGAAAAATAATAAAACTATCCATAGGTTACGTACCCGAACCTACAAGGATAGAAAAGAATTAGAAAATGCCAAGCGTCTGCTCAAAAGCCAAAATATCGATGGTGTGGTAGTGCATTAAAAATATTATCTGATCAAAAAAATAGGTGGTTGCTTGCATGATAATTGATCGTGCCTATACTCCAGCGTAGGAACACAGCAGGGGATGCTCCGGCGTCCCCACAACAATATTCATAATCAACGTACTCACAATGCCAAAGGTACTGAATCTAATATTACCTGAATATCAATAACAGTATGAAATTACAAACTTTTCAAGAAGTTATCTTTAGCCTAGAACACTACTGGGCTAACCATGGTTGCGTAATACTTCAACCCTATGACATGGAAGTAGGAGCCGGCACCTTCCATCCAGCAACCTTTTTACGCTCCATCGGCCCTGAACCTTGGCGCAGTGCCTACGTTCAGCCCTCACGCCGTCCCACCGATGGCCGTTATGGTGAAAACCCTAACCGGCTACAACATTATTACCAATTCCAGGTAGTGCTCAAACCTTCACCACTCAATATTCAAGACCTATATTTAGATTCATTACGCATGCTTGGTATCGACACCACGATACATGACATAAGGTTTGTGGAAGATAATTGGGAATCTCCAACTTTAGGCGCTTGGGGTTTAGGCTGGGAAGTATGGCTAAATGGCATGGAAGTTACCCAATTTACCTATTTTCAGCAAGTAGGTGGTCTGGACTGTCAACCGGTAACTGGCGAAATTACCTATGGTTTAGAGCGTATTGCCATGTATCTACAGGGGGTAGAAAGCGTATATGATTTAGTCTGGAGTCAAGGCCCCCGAGGCCAAGTTAGTTATGGTGATGTTTATCAACAGAATGAACGGGAACAATCCAGTTATAACTTTGAATATGCTGATATACCAGCATTACGGACTTGGTTCGAGACCTGTGAACAAACTAGTCAAAAATTAATTGCCGCAGGCCTACCCCTGCCAGCATATGAACAGGTACTAAAAACCTCCCATACTTTCAACCTATTAGATGCTAGGAAGGCTATCTCCGTTACCGAACGTCAACGTTATATACTACGCATCAGAACTTTAGCCCGAGCTGTAGCTCAGGCCTATTTTGATAAACGTCAAAGTCTTGGTTTTCCTATGCTATAGCGTAATTTATGGATAAATTGCAAGCACCAATTTATGCCTAGTTTACGCTATTCACCAATAATGCATGTAAATTAGCCTATTTACGTTATCTATAGACCTAATGATAGATCCCAAACATGTCCACATCTCAATATTCTGTATCTCCAGCATATCAAGATTTATTGATAGAAATTGGTACTGAAGAATTACCCCCCAAATCTCTAGCCACCTTGGCCGAAGCTTTAGCCATTGGTATGAGCGAGCGGTTACAGCGTTCCAGTCTTGATTTTTCCTCAGTAGAACAATACGCTACTCCCAGACGTTTAGGTCTATTAATTACTCAAGTGGCTATACAACAACCCAATCAAGAGCAAAGTCGCCGTGGTCCCACTGTGCAAGCCGCTTTTGATCCCAATGGCCAGCCGACTAAGGCTGCATTGGGTTTTGCCACTGCCTGTGGAGTAACAGTAGCCGCGTTAACTCAAGAACACACAGCTAAAGGTTCCTGGTTGGCCTACAAGCAACAGGTGCTCGGGCAACCAGCTACCAATATTATACCGAATATCTTACAAGAAACCCTAGCAAGCTTGCCCATAGCCAAACGTATGCGCTGGGGTTCTGGAACTGCTGAATTTGCACGCCCTGTACACTGGATTGTGCTAATATTTGGCGAACAAGTGATTACGGCTAATATTCTTGGCATTAATAGCGATCGCACCACGCGCGGGCATAGATTTCACCATCCCGATCCAATAGTTATAAATACTCCTAATCAGTATGCGACCTTATTGCGTAATCAAGGCCAGGTGGAACCGGTATTTGCGGAGCGGCGTGCTAAAATCCGCTCTTTAGTGGAGCAAACTGCGATCGCTGCCCAGGTTCAACCTGTAATTTCCGAGGAATTACTAGATGAGGTAACTGCATTATGCGAATGGCCAGTACCAATTTTGGGTACTTTTGATCCGCAGTTTTTGCAAGTTCCAGCTGAGGCCTTAATTGCAACTATGCAAGGGCATCAAAAATATTTTCCTGTGTTGGATCAAGCTGGTAAGTTGGCACCGTATTTTATTACCATAAGTAATCTGGTGAGTAAAGATGCCTCCCAGGTGCGGGCGGGCAATGAACGTGTGATAAGGCCGCGATTTGCTGATGCTAAATTCTTTTGGGATCAAGATTGTAAGCAGACGCTAGACCAACACCTTCCGCATCTAGAGCATTTGGTATTCCAAAATAAATTGGGCAGTATGCGGGCTAAAGCCTCAAGGCTTGCTGCAACCGCGGCGTATATTGCTAAGCAAATTGGTTTGGACCCACAGTTGGCCTATCGTAGTGGGTTGCTATGTAAGTGTGATTTGCTTACCAATATGGTAGGCGAGTTTGCTAATTTACAGGGTATAATGGGGCGTTATCTCGCTACTGCCGCTCATGAACCAGAATGTGTTGCGGTGGCTATGGAGGAGCATTATCAACCTCGATATGCGGGCGATAAATTACCGCAATCTCTTTGTGGTCAGGCTTTGGCTTTGGCTGATCGCATGGATAATCTCATTGGTATATTTGCTACAGGTCATCGTCCCAGCGGCTTGAAAGATCCCTATAGTATGCGGCGAGCGGCCTTGGGTGTCCTTAGGATCTTGATCGAAACCCCGCTAGAGTTGGATTTGTTACATTTGGCGACCCAAGCTGCTCAGTATTTTGAGGCATCGGTTTTGGCTACTCATGCCATAGGGCCAGTGATGTCTTATCTGCTGGAACGGTTACCCAGTTATTATGCGGAGCAGGGGGTTAGTTCCAACATTTTGGAGGCGGTGTTGGAGACTGGTAATACCGTACCCGCTAATATTGATAAACGCATTAAGTCCTTGTTGGAGTTTACTAAGTTTCCCGAAGCGGCAAGTCTAGCCGCGGCAAATAAGCGTATTCGTAATATACTACGCCAAGCTGGTGGGGATTTGCCGGTTGCACCACCTGCGGTGCGCACAGAGTTGCTAGAGACGGCTCAAGAATTGGAGTTGTATAGGTCTATACAGGCGTTGCAAACGCAGGTAACAACTTTGTCTGTTAATGGTGATTATACGGGGGCGCTGTTGCAATTAGCCAGTTTGCGAGAACCGGTGGATAATTTTTTTGAGGCAGTGATGGTTATGGTTGATAACCCAGATATTCGACAAAATCGCTTGGCGCTGTTAGCATCCCTTGCAACTTTGTTTAACCAGATTGCTGATTTTTCTAAGCTGTGATGGATAGCAGAGAATGCTATGGTCTTATCTGTACCATATTCCGGATGCATAAATCCTCGTATCCGGTAGTGTGGGATGGCTAACGGGCGCAATCCCGTTGGCTCGACCCGATCCTGACTAATGGTGAGTTGCGCTAGTGCTCCTGAAAACACAAAAAATACAGAGTTAGAAACAACTTGGTCCGTGTATCAAGGCGCTATGCACTGGAAATATTGCGATACACTTATCGGTTTCTACAGTGCTCCAGTAGCCAAGGAAACTCTGGCTAAGTTGGATAACGTGCGGGTAACAGCCTATGAAGTAAGACATTCACCTATGGTTGAAATACAGTATGTACTCAACAGCGAGCAAATGTTACGCAAAGTCATTGACCGGCAGGAATGGCGTTATGCTAAGACCAGAAAATCCTGGCTTATATTCAGCCCTTTCCCACTATTTGAAAAATAAATTGACTTTATCCATATTTTTGCCCAAGTTTTGGTGCTCATCTGCTAATACTTTGATAAAAAATATGTTGAAATATAAAGAAAAAATTCCGAAAAATGACCAAGTAAAACTCATGCAATCCACTAAAAGGATATTCTAAATATGTCTTTTATTTTGCTTCCAGTCATTACCGAAATATTAGCAGGTGCACGCCGAATTCAGATAGCACGCACCAGCCACCTCAATCTAGGGTGGCTTGGTGGAATTGCGGTTATAGCAGATAAATGAAGACGATACAGTTACTAATCAATGCAAAACGCCCTTGTACTGTTTGTCTACCTTCATTATATGATTTTTGAGCCAGTCTGTGGTAACCATAGCAGCTTCGGCAGCTACGAATATAGCAGTGTCTGGATTCTCCTCTACTTTATGCTGATATTCATATAGATTATTCATAAATGCCTTGTGGGCGATTCTTTGACCAGCTAACCCAGAATAATTAGCCTGCTCCATCAGCCTCTCTTCCTGGGTGAAATGACTTTCAGTACAGGTCACCAATTCATTCAAAATAGTCTTGATACTAGAATAAGCAGTTTTAGCACTTTCAAACTCGTACAATCTGTTGGCTATACTAAAGATCTGTTGGTGATGCTCGTCCATTTTCGGTAAGCCCACACTGTGTTCTTCGGTCCATCTAAAAAATGACATAATTACAGTACCTCAAAAACTAATCGCTCAACGCATTAATACCTGGAACATCTATCATCCACACCAGGCCACGTCAGTACATCGGTATTAGGGAGGTATACATTACTGTTACCTGCCCCAAAGACGGTCCTACTATCCAACAGGAATCTGTGCTGGTTAGCGTAATATAATATTGTTAGAATGTAAAGTATTTGCGTATATTGTCATGTCCTTATTTTTGGTGCCGACCCAATCTAAATGGATATTAGTACGACATTCCTGTACCACAATATTTCTTGCCCCTATGTTACGAAGTTGTCTAATCGTAGATTCTAACGTTGGCACATCTAACAAAGCAGGATGAGCAGTAATGCGTATTTCATAATAAACTCCGCTTTCTATCACTAACACTGCGCTTTCCCAGGCTTGCCAACCGCTGTTAAGAGCGCCTGTTAGTCGCGGGTAATCAGCTGGTACAGTCTTGATATCGAGGCCAATCCAGTCTATGAGTGATAAAATACTATGTAAAAGGCGTGGACTATAACCGGCACTGTGCAATCCAATTTTAAAGCCCAAAGCCCGGACTTGCTGTATAGCACTTACCAGTCCAGGTTGCAAGGTAGGCTCGCCACCGCTAAACACCACCGCATCCAATAAACCCTTACGCTGCTTAAGAAATTCTATAATCTCATGCCAATTTATGTGTTCATTACCGGTAACTGGCAGCAATTCTTGATTATGACAGTAACTACAACGCCATGGACACCCTTGGCAAAAAACCACCGCTGAGAGCATATCCGGATAGTCAATAGTGCTAAGTTTGATGAGTCCGCCTACGACTAATTCTTTGATCAACTTAGCCATATTTCGAATAAAGCATCAAAATACAGGTATTTAAAAATATCTATTGGCATTTTACTACACATCCTCGCACACAACCAATTCATCTCGATCTAAAAGTTTAGCAATATCAACTACAGCCAACATTTTGTTCCAACATGCGACCATACCCTTGAGATATTTTTGTTCCAAACTATTGAAAGTGGCTGGCATTTTATTAATTGCGGTAATTGAGGTGTGTATTATGTCATCTACGTCATCTATTGGAACGGCTAGGGAGTACTTTTCGCATTTTACCAGCATAACCTTGCTAGGTACGTATCCAGCGGCAGTGTGAATATTTAGTAAACTGCTAACATCCACTACGGTAAAGCTATCCCCACGCAAATTCATACAACCCAAAATGTAATTTGGACAACAAGGAACTTGGGTAAATTTTGCTAGTTTGGCAAATCCTTCAATAGAATCTAACTCAACGGCCAAGTATTCGGTGGCTAATTTTATCACTGCTAATGCTTTAGAATCAGATACTTCGTCTGTTACTAAAGATTTTTGTAACTGTTGAGCCCGTTTCCTAAATTCTTGCTGATCTGGTGCGGATACTCCGTAGAAAAAATCTTTCATTCCCTGCGGTGCCGCCGTGGCTAAAGCTTTATCCTGTCCACTATTAGCGTTAACGTCAGATTTAGACTCCGTAGCTACTAACTCGGTTGCTATTTCGGAATTATACGAGTGAAACAACTGATTTTTATCGATCAATAAAATCAACCCAGAATCAGTTTTTGCCACAGTATTGATTAATCGGTGCTTGATGATTACACCTTCTGTTAAATTGGCTATGTGATCGAGAGCAGTTGCGGGTAACTCCGTGGCCTCCAAGACCTCGTTGACTATGAAAGCCACCAGGTTAGTATCTTGACGCAATACCAACAAAGCATCACTTAAATTGTAGACAGGGCTGGGGCGTCCTAAACGAATGTTCAGATCTATAACTGGTATAATTTTACCACGAACATTGACGATACCCATAACATATTCGGGCATTTCAGCTATTGGTGATACTTCGGGTAATTTAACTATTTCTTGTACCAGGGTTGCATCAATACCCAACCGTACGTCACCCAATCTAAAAGTTAAGAACGTATTGGTAACCATTGGCAATATTTCTTGCGGGGTTAAAAATGCTAATGAAAGTCTATCCTGTACCTAGCCACAGGAATGGCTAGGCCCTAAGATAATATTTACCGAGGAATACTAGATTAAATCCAAGTAAGGCTTAGAGTTAGGATAATTATCCCTAATGTGGTAACTTTGGTTCGGCAAAGGCTAAGGCATAATTTCTACAAACTCATCTTCCCGGCCTTCCTTTGCCTGTATGAATAAGGCTTTACCTTCAAGAATGGCTGCCGATGCCCCTTGCACGTAGATCTGAATCGCTCGCACGGAATCATCATTGCCAGGGATAATATAGTCTAAATCCCTAGGATCGTTATTGGTATCAACCACTCCGATTACGGGAATACCAAGTTTCCTGGCTTCAGTGATAGCGATTTTCTCGTGTCCAACGTCTATCACGAACATAGCGTCAGGAACGCCGTTCATATCCCTAATCCCACCCAGGCTAAGCTCCAACTTATCCAACTCACGCCTTAATCCCAAAGCTTCCTTTTTGGAAAAGCGTTCTATGGAACCATCCGCAAACTGGGATGACAAGTCTTTTAACCGTTTGATTGACTGACGAATTGTCTTGAAATTTGTCAGCATTCCACCTAACCATCTATGGTGTACAAACGGCATACCACAGCGCTCCGCTTCCTCCTTGATAACATCGCGAGCGGAACGTTTAGTACCAACAAACAATATCTTACCACCGTTGTTAGCTAATTTGCCTATGAAATTCATGGCGTCATTAAACAGGGGTAGCGTTTTTTCTAAATTGATAATGTGAATTTTGTTGCGCTGGCCGAAGATGTAATTAGCCATCTTAGGATTCCAATACCGGGTCTGATGTCCAAAATGCACACCAGCCTCAAGCATTTGCCGCATTGTTACGTTGCTCATAAAATACCATATTAATTAAGGGTTAAGCCTCCATACGTCCCAGAAAGCAACTTTAGGCCTACCAAAAAAGTATCTTAATTGGCCCATCGCACCCAGCCTTCTGTGTCGACATATGTGTGAAATTAATAACCAATAATGAGCATTGGTTACTTGCTTATAAGACCAAAACTATGCCATTATGTCAAAATCTTACTGGATATCCTACGCATGGTCAAGCATAGGATTCCAAGGGTAAATAGTTCCAAGGCAGATTTTACCATACAACTGATCGTTTAAATAGCAGTAAAAATATTGGATCTCAATTAATTCACTACCAACAATGTAATATTTAATGTCTGCTGCAATGTCTCCAAATGTATCCTTACAAATAACCCACAGAAAATTTACTCAATGAACATAGTAATAAAAACCCCAGCTGAAATAGAGAAAATGCGTGTTGCCGGAAGATTAGCAGCTGAGGTTTTAGAAATGATTGAAACCCATGTGCGCCCGGGAATCACTACTGAGGAATTAGACCGTATTTGTCACGAATATATGGTAAACGTTCAAAAAACTATACCAGCACCTCTTAACTATAGAGGTTTTCCTAAATCTATCTGCACTTCGGTAAATCATCAGGTATGCCATGGGATTCCTGGCAATAAATGTCTTAAATCTGGGGATATTATAAATATCGATGTAACTGTAATCAAGGATGGTTACCATGGTGATACCAGTAAAATGTTTTTTGTTGGAACACCATCGGTTATAGCACAACGTCTAGTGAAAATTACTAGGATGGCTATGTTTGCTGGAATAGCACAGGTAAAACCTGGCGCCACCATCGGTGATATAGGCCATGCAGTTCAGCATGTTGCGGAATCACATCGTTTTTCTGTGGTACGCGAATATTGTGGACATGGTATAGGCAGCCAATTCCACGAAGCACCACAAATACTGCACTATGGTTACCCCCGTACCGGTCCAGTACTAAAGCCGGGTATGTGTTTTACGGTGGAGCCAATGATAAATGCTGGCAGTCGTTATGTGCGCATGCTTCCCGATGGCTGGACGATAGTAACTAAAGATAGAGCCTTATCAGCACAATGGGAACATACGGTGTTGGTAACTGAGGATAGTTATGAAATACTAACTCTGCGTAAAGAAGAGATAGAAGAAGTATTACCAATGGTAAAAACAGGATGATCTAAATACTGCCATGACTTCACAAAATTTTATTGCAATAGAGTCAGCACCTAATCTGAGCGAGCTGGATCAACAGTTGCAAACTGATATATCACCACGGGTAATATTGCGTGAATTCCTGCAAAAAGGTCGTAAATATCTATATAACCGTTTTGATCGTGGCGATGCAGTTAATACACTGGTGGTTGCCTATACTGGTCTGGTAGATGAACTGCTAAAACGAGCGTGGCGTATTCACATTCCAGACGCAGCAGGTTGTGCCTTAATTGCTGTTGGTGGCTATGGCCGTGGTGAATTACACCCTGGTTCCGATATCGATATACTAATTTTATTGGAAGATAGTCCAGAACCGGAGTTGCTTGATGCCGTAGCATCTATCGTAGCTTTGATGTTTGATATGGGGTTGAAGCTTGGGCACAGCGTGCGTACCATAAAGGAATGTGTGCACTGGGCTACTGAAGATATCACAGTAATCACTAATTTGTTAGAAGCACGCATGCTTATTGGTACTGAATTACTTAATAGAGAATTACACAGATTAATAACTCCAGAGCATATCTGGCCTAGTGATGCCTTTTTCACAGCAAAATGGGAAGAACAAAAGAAACGCTGGCGTAAGTTTGGTGATACTGCGTATAATTTAGAACCTAATATCAAAGAAAATCCCGGTGGTATGCGCGATATTCAAATGATAGGCTGGGTATGCCGACGGCACTTCGGTACCCGTACCTTGCATGAATTGGTACAACGTGGATTTCTTACCGAACCTGAGTATAAATCCCTGATGGATGGTCAGGCTTTGCTCTGGAAAATTCGTTATGCTTTACATCGTATTAGCAATCGCTGTGAGGACAGATTGCTGTTTGAGCATCAACGTACTTTAGCGGAACTTTTTGGGTATACCGATGTTGGCTCGAACCTGGCGGTTGAACAATTCATGCAACGTTATTATCGCACTGTAATGGAATTAAATCGCTTAAATGAAATGTTAATGCAGTTATTTCAAGAGGTTATTATCCTAAAGAGCCATTTGTCTCCACCAACTGCTATTAATCGCCGCTTCCAAGCTCGCAATGGGTACCTAGAAACGATTAACGAAAAGGTATTTGAATATCATCCTATTGCTTTGCTTGAAGTATTCTTGATTTTACAAACACACCCTGAATTATACGGAGTACGTGCCAGCACTATTCGGCAAATTCGTGCTAATTTATGGCGTATTGACGACAAAATGCGTCAAGACATCAGGGCTCGCAGTATGTTTATGGAAATATTGCGTCAAACTGATTATCGTGATACCCAAATGCCTCGCATGAATAGCTATGGGGTATTAGCAGCTTACGTGCCAAATTTTGATGCCATAGTTGGGAGAATGCAGTATGACTTATTTCACGTATATACGGTAGATGCTCATACTTTATTTTTACTTCAAAACTTGCATCGTTTCACTATTCCACGTTATGCCCATGAATTTCCATTAGCTAGTGCCGTTGCCAATGCTATCCCTAAAATTGAATTGTTATACTTAGCTGGTTTATTCCATGATATTGCCAAGGGACGTGGTGGCGATCATTCAGTTTTGGGTGCGAAGGATGCTTGGGATTTTTGCCGCTTACATGATCTCAGTGAATATGATAGCCACCTGGTAAGTTGGTTGGTAGAACGCCACTTGTTAATGTCTATGACCGCACAACGGAAGGATACTAGTGATCCTGTAGAAATTCAAAATTTTGCTTCTAAAGTTGGTGATTTAAACCGTTTAGATTATTTATACCTGTTAACCCTAGCGGATATTCGAGCTACCAATCCGAGCCGTTGGAATAGCTGGAAAGATTCAGTACTAAAAGAACTGTATCATGGCACCCGTCAAGCGCTGCAACGTGGACTAGATAATCCACAGGCCCAAGATGAGCTTATTAGGCAAAAACAGGTGGAGGCCCTGCGTATATTGGATATGCAGGACATAGATCTGATACCATGTAAGATATTATGGGAACGGTTGAGTACTGAATTTTTCCTAAATAGCAATCCTATCGAAATTGCCTGGCAAACCAGGGTAATAATGGAAAATGCCGGAAAAAAATTACCCAAAGTTGCGATTAGCCCAGTGAGCTCTCGTGGCTGTTCCCAAATATTTCTTTATACCACAGACCGAGATGGCTTGTTCGCTTGGTCTTCAGCCCTGCTCACCAAATTAGGGCTGAATATTATGGATGCCCGGATAATAACCACTGATGACGATTGTGTGTTAAATCTGTATTTGGTGCTGGAAAGAGATGGTACCGTTATTAATGGTGCTGACCGGCGTAAACAAATCACTACCACTTTGGAGCAAGGTTTAAAATATCAAGAAGGTACCGAACCTACGATATGCTGGCATATACCAGCTCGCAGTAAAGTATTTGACATCAGAACCAACGTAATATTCTCCCAAGATAATGTCAAAAATAAGACCTTATTGCGTTTAGTAACTATGGATCGGCCAGGTCTGTTAGCAGCTGTAGGTCAGGTTTTTAGTGCTTGTAGAGTACGACTACATACTGCTAAGATTGCCACTATAGGCGCCGAAGTTGAGGATATATTCTTTATAACAGATACTTTTAATCAACCCATAACAGATCCTGTTTTGCTGGACAAAATAACTCAAGAGTTACGATCAGCATTGGATATTCCTACAGATACCAAAAGGCGATCTAATACTTCAGGACAAAGTAAGGTTAGTACATAGGTTGGACAAAGCCTAGCGTACCAATCCGTTGTTAAAGTAGAATCCCTGTAATTTATAATATTTCGGAAAATTATCATAATGGCTGAAGCTCCATCCAAACCACCATTCGCCAGCCCTGCCATACCGGCAATGCTAAACGGATCAAGTCGCATTCAATTCAATTGTTATCCTGGAATTGCCTGCTTCAACGCCTGCTGTAAACGCGCAGATATTACTTTAACGCCCTACGATATATTGAAATTAAAGCAACATTTCAATATGGGATCTGAGGCATTCCTTAAGCAATATACGGTTCCATTTCAAATGGATGCCGATGGTATCCCAGGTGTCAAAATGCGTACCAATGACGATGGTGCATGCTTGTTGCTAGATCCGGAACATGGTTGTACTGTATATCCAAATCGTCCTATCGTCTGCCGTTATTATCCATTAGCCCTGTTGAATATTCGCGAACAGGATAGTTCCAATCCCAAAGAAGCATTTTCCTTGGTAAAAGAAGAGCATTGTCAAGGGCATCAGGAAGCTAGGGAGATTAGCATAGATGAATATAGAGTTGAGCAGGGCTGTGCCGACTATGACCAGTATAATCGTGAGTGGTATCGCTTGATTTTAAAGAAAAAATCTGCGGGACCTGGGGTCGGAAAGCCATCGGAACTTAGTTTACAAATGTTCTTTATGGCATCTTACAACCTGGACATGTTTCGACGCTTTGTGATAAGTGATAGCTTTCAACGCAACTACCAATTGCCTGATAGCTTTTACCAGAGCATAACTCAGGATGATCTGGCCCTACTTGAGTTTGCACTAAAGTTCTTGCGGCAAGTCCTATTTGGGGAACGCACCATAGAGGAAGTAAAGGATGCCTGGGAAAAACGGCTAGAAGAGCGGACTAAAATATGGGAAATACGGACTCAAGCGGCAGTGCAGGCCAAGGCACAGACTGAAAGCGCTGAATTGGCAGCTGACCCCACCCCGAACAGCGATACGTAGCCATCCGGACCATGCTCTCGCCCCTATAACGGGCGAGAGGGTTGCGATCACCAGTGTTATTTACAGCTGTGGAAGCGGGGTTTTGTCAGTACTAGGTGGTAAAATAGGATATTCTACCTTAGGCTGTTCACCGGTTAAATTATTTAAGAATGCCACAATAGCTGTTACTTCTGTATCACTAAGCTCGGCTCCTAATTGTACGCTGCCCATAATTGCCACCGCCTGTTTCAAATCCCACACTTGGCCAGAGTGAAAGTACGGTGCTGTTAATGCAATATTCCGTAGTGGGGCAGCACGAAATACATATTCATCAGAGGCAGCCTGGCTGACCTTGAACCGTCCCTTGTCTTCAGGAGGCCGTACCTTGTCCGATGGATCTTTGACTAAACCAAATCTAAAATAGGCTTGCCCGCCTACATTGACTCCATTGTGGCAGCTGGAACAGCCCTTATCCATAAATAGAGTCAAGCCCTGCTTGGCAGTATCGTCCATTGCATTGTCATCGCCGGCTAACCACCGATCAAATTTTGATCCTGGGGTAATTAATGTGGCTTCAAACGCCTCAATAGCCCTAGCCATGTTATCAAAGCTAACTGGAGTTTGGTCTTCGGCAAACGCAGTATTAAATTGTTGCACATATTCGGGAATACTATTCAAAGTAGCCAACACATTTTCTGGTTTGTTGGCCATTTCCACAGGTGCTTGTACTGGTCCCTTAGCTTGGGCTTTTAAGTCTTCAGCGCGACCGTCCCAAAATTGGGCCACGTTAAATACGGCATTCAATACGGTGGGGGCATTGCGCGGTCCTTTAGCCCAGCCGTGGCCAATAGAGGTAGGTAGGTTGTCGTCCCCTCCCATGCCCATGTTGTGACAGCTATTACAACTGATGAAACCGCTGACAGATAGACGCGGATCAAAGTATAATTGTTTGCCTAAACGCACGCGTTCTGGAGTTACAGTATTGTTATTTAATGCCGGCACCTGATCTGGAATGGGCTTAAACTGCTGTCCAGCTTTGGTACGCAGCGCAGCATCGTCAGCTGCCGCCACCGTAGTGATAGCAGTGATTGTTGCAGCAAGTATTAACGTTTTGCTACTCATCTGTTTCCTTCACTTTTTCTGATACGGGTTAATGAACGCCACGGCCAAATTGCCTTTTCGGCTACCAATCTAACCTTACGAGAGACTTGGGTGCAATACATAACGTGAGTACCAGCAAATTGACCATAGCTATAATCTAACCAACATGGTAAACATTATAACAGCTTATTCAAAATAATCCAGCTCCTTATCTGTTGGTATTAATTACCTATAGCTGTTCCGTTTTAATTTGGTAGCCGATTAGTAGTCACCTAGCATTTTGATCATC